>JAQGOE010000246.1 GCA_028293725.1 Gammaproteobacteria bacterium
CTGCTTGTGTGGTGCTTTGCAATAATTAATGCTTTGCAATAACTATGTGGCCAACACGTGCCAGTGGAGGAGTCCCAATGAACGCGGTTTCCAACGAGTGTGTGAGTGTGGAAGTCGATGCGGAAGTGACGAATGAGACCGACGCGGGTCTCGTCGAGGTTGGTGCGGTCTCGGGGACGAAGGGCGGGCCAGTCGGCTTTACCCATGATCTCGGAAACGGCTGGATATTCGGTTAAGTTGATAGATGAGCACGGTGCGCAACGCCTTTGCGCTGCGCACCGGCGCTCTCTCACCACTTCTTGCGGACGGTTAAACTGAGGATGCGCCCGAGAGGCTGAGAATTCGCCACGTCGTAACCTATGAGGCTGTCGACGAACGGTGGACTTTGGTTGAAAACATTTACGGCGTTGAGTGAGAACTCCATGCCACCCAGGAGACCGGCGTCGTCCCGAGTGCGGTAGCGAAGTTGCAGATCCACCGTTGTCAATGAATCGATATGCGGCAGCAGCGTACTGCCAGGGTTGTCATAAGCGTTCGTGAAGTTGACCGCCAGATTGGCGCCCAAACCAGACTCCTCCGCGCGACGCTGGCTCCATTCGGCCATTGCACGCAAACGCAACTTCAACGGGTTGCCGAAAGTATTCAGAATGTCGACGCTCGGCGAGGTATCCGTCACGGCTTGGTCGAAGTGGAACACATAACTGCCGTTCAGACCGACACCAAAGTGGCCTGCCACACTCTCAAAGTTCTGATGGACATCCAGGTCGAGGCCACTGACTTTGGTTGATGCTAGATTGGCTAATCGAAAGTCGATGATTGCTGCAGGCGTGCTGCTCAGGCATGCGGCGCGCGATCCAAAAAAATCGGGGCGATTGCACAGAGCAGCGATCTGCGCCTGCGACGGGTTCCGGGTGATCACCGCGGCCCATTCGCTCTCCTGAACGAGAATGTCCGTTGGATCGGCAGCACCCGGTTGAGCGATCTGACCCTCGTAGTCGATCGAATAGTAGGTGAGCGAAAACTTCAGTCCGGGATCCGCCACTGGCACGACGTCGAAGCCGGCCGTCCACGTTTTCGCCGTCTCCTGTTTGAGGCTGGGGTTATCGCCTTCGAGTCCCAGAACCGTCGAGCGGCCCGTCGACGACTTCGGATCCGGAAAGTAGGTCGAGAAGGAGAGGTTCTGCGACGCGTCGTATAAGTCATCCAACTTCGGAGCCCGGAAGGACCGGCCCCAACTCGCCCGCAACTTGAGCGAATCGAGAGGCAGCCAGCGCAGCCTGAACTCCGGATTGACCGTATGACCGAAGTCGCTGTAGTCCTCGTAACGTCCGGCCATGGTGAGCTCCAGACGAGGCGCGGTACGTTGATTCCCGGCACTACCCACCAGCGGTATCGACAGCTCCGTAAAGGCGGATCCGACATGGCGGCTGTATCGGGCGTTCTCCGTCGAGTACAGAGGACCTGTAAGACTCGGAACCGTGTGCTGGAGACTCTCCTCACGGCGCTCGAAGCCCACTGCCAACTTGAGGGCGCCAGCAGGCAAGTCGAAGACCGGACCGTCAGCGACGGCGCTCGTCGTTTCGAGGACGGAGGTAGCATGCAACGGGTACTCACGCCGGATCGCAGCCAGGGTGGCCGGATTCGTCGGCCCGCCAAAGGCGTTGAATGCAGTGGCGGGGTTAGTATTCGCCAGCGCAGCAGCCACGGCGTTTTGATCTACGAGGTTATACTCATTGTCGAACAGCTTTTCCTGTCCATACGACTCGGAAAGCGTTGCCCGCCAGCCGCCCCATAGCTTGAATCGGGCGCCCACTGTTCCCGTAAAATTCTGAGTGCTGGCGCCAAACGTTGCGGGCCCGAGCGACTGTCCGAAACCGTAAGTCACCAGAGTGGTCGAGCCAGGGAAAGGATTGAAGGGGTTATTACCCGGAACGACAAGGGTCTGGTAATCCGGTGTGTGCTGCGCGTAAGTGGTGCGCCGGGTAAAGCGTCCTTCCGCGAACAACTCAACGTTCTCGCCCGCCTGCTGCGAGCCCGTCGCGTAAACACTATGCTGCGTTCTCTGTGCAAACAGATCGTACTGCGCGTCGGTGTTCTGCAGGTTGATCGTCGATGAAAGCCCGGACGACGTAATGCCGTAGATGGGCTGCATCGTGACGGGACTGAGAATATTGCCGGGATCGCTATAGATGCTGCGGTAGTCAGCTCCCCCGTAGTGCCGCTTGTCATCATTGGCCGCATAGCCGCGCGCGGAGGCCGGGAGCGCCGTGCCGTTCGAATACTCATACACCAGCATCGCCTTGCCGGTATTCCAATGAGTGCCGAGCAACTGGGACACAACGGTCTCGTCCCGCCCTCCGGGCGTACCGCCAAACCGCGCCTGGGTTTCGGAGCCCTGGAAGTCATCGCGCAAAATGATGTTCACGACACCCGCGATGGCGTCCGAGCCGTAAAGTGCCGACGCCCCATCGGGCAATACCTCGATGCGCTCGACGGCAGCCGTGGGAATATTCGAGACGTCGACAAAATCAGCATTCAAACCCGAGAGGGGTTGTCGATGACCATTTACGAGTACGAGCGTAGCGCCGATGCCGAGGCCCCGCAGATTGACGCCGGTTCCCCAGTTATAGTTGTTGTTGAGCGCCAGGTCTTCCCGCGGCGCGTCCAGCGAGACGATCGGCAGTTGATATAACGAATCCTGCACCGTCGAGAAGGCAGCTTGCGAAAGATCCTGCTGCGTGACATACACCAACGGCGACATCACATCCACGGCGCCGTGAATGAGCGTCCCGGTGACAGTCACCATTTCCAACTCATTGTGCCCCACCATCGGCGCCGCGGACGCCATGTGGTGCACAGACTGCGGGGGCGCCTTCGGCGGCGGCGGTGGCGGCGGCGCCTTTGCAACCTGTAGTTGTTTGATGGTGACCGAGTGATCGGTCACGAACCTGAATGTCAGGCCGGTCCCTTTCAACATGAGCTCGAGCGCCTCGCGGGGCTCGAGCTCGCCCACGACGGGCTGGGTCTTGATCTGGCTGAGCGTATCGTTCGCCAGGAAGAGGACTTCGATCTTGGACTGGTGATAGAACTCCAGAATGGCCTTTGGAAACTCGTCCGAGGGCAGGTTGAACTTTACTCTGGAGTCCGCAGCCCAGGCGCCGGAAACAACACCCAAAAGTGAAGTGAGCAGCAGCAGACACAGCAGACGACGCAGGAGCCGCCCTGGCAACCTCATGGTCTCCATGTATCCGTTAGGCCGAATGCCGCTGTCCATAGTCCCTGCCACCGTGACAAGTCTGCCACGTGTGCATTTGCACGAACGAGAGATACGTCAGAACACCCGGGAAGATCCTTCTCGTCCTGTCACTACACCTTGTCTCGAGTGCGTCCATGGCTTTCCGTGTTTAGGCGGCGGCGCGCCAGCCCTGATTGCGCCAGCGCCGCAACCATGCTTCGGTGCACACAAAGTCGATGATTTCACCCGCCGTCGACTGAGTCTGGCTGACCTTCCCCGACAATGCTGTTACCAGCATCTTGCGATCGACTACGCCTTCTTGTACCAAGGCGCCGTCGAGGAGTAAGTCACGTATAAAAGTGATGTTGCGGTCGAGAATGTTGCGCAGGTGCTGATCCATTCCTCCTTTTTCCTTTCGATTCGCGACCTCCCGCGGCAGCTCGTCGTAGAAGGCCCGGCGCGCGATGGCCCGGTCCCACCCTCCCAGGGTCAGCAGGTGCACCGGCAGGCGTAGGCACAGCTCCAGTACAGGCTGTGAATACAGGGGTGAGACCCGCTCGGGATCATTCTCCCGGCCCAGCGGATCATAGAATTCCCAGGGACTACTGATCTGCAGGGCATGCCACAGTTTGCCGTTGGGTGTGCCACGAGCGTCGCTCAGCAGCGGGTGTGTATAGATGGCATTCGCATAGGCCTCGCGGATCACCTCGGGTCGGATCAGCGGTCTGGTTTGCGTGATCTCATCACGGATATTCCAGGGGCGTTGCTGGAAATGATGGGCAAAGGCCTCGCGTAACACGTGCCAGACCGACACCCTATCCATGTGCGCCGCATCAAACACAACGCGCAGAAACTGTGGACCAATGCCCCGGTAGTGTAGGTAGTCGCCCGCCGCCAGCAGCGCATCATTGCGATAAAACAATTGATCGCCGCCCCAGCCGGTAAAGGCGCCGGTCGCTTGATGCTCCGCAGCAATCTCGGCATCGAGCCGGCTGTGCTCAAGAAAATACAAGTAGGTGGTGGGCTCGGGTGAGGCCTCGATCTGCAGCAACGGCTCCAGGCTCACCGTCGAATCGCGGGCGCGCTCTATGAGATGACTGCCTCCCGAGCGCGCGACCTGGCGCGCGAAACGCCGCTCGTCCATGTCAGCGCCGGTCAGGTAGTAATGGAAGCAGGTGAGTTTCTCTTTAGCCGGCGAGTCCCGCAGAGCGGCATAGACGATGGAGGAATCGAGCCCCCCCGAGAGCGATAAAGTGATGCCGCTGTAACACGATGCCCAGGCCTGGACGCAATCGACGATGCGATCGCGCAGCTCGCGCACCGCCTCCTCCGGGTCATGGATGATGTTCGAGCTCGCGATCTGCAGCGCGTCCCAGTAAAACGTGCTGGTCGCGAGATCGTCGTGCAGCTCGACGCACTCTCCCGAGAGTACCTGCGAAACCTCGCGTAATCCGGTCGCGTGGGTCTGCGCTCTCATGACACACAGCCACGCCGTCAAATAGCCCCAATTCACGTCGAACAGACCCAGCCCCAGGTGCTGGATATCACTCATTGCCGAGAAGTAGAGTCTTACGCCTCCAAAGCGAACCGTGAGACAGGGTAGCCCGCCGGAGGGATCACGCAGGACCCATGTCGTCTTTGCCGCGGCGTCGTGCAGGAAGGCGACATACCGGCCCCAGTATCCATCGACCAGGTGTCGGCCACGCGACTGGGTGATCTTGCGGGTACGAGATTCGTCCAGGCACAGAGGCGCCGCGGTCGACGGGCTGTTACCCGAACGCTCGAAAAGCTTTCCGAGCACCACGCCCGCTCCATCGTGGAGCTCGTGGGGCTCGGTGGATCCGACTCTGCTGCCGGCGTACCCCACAAAAAGTCCCTTTGTCCGCAGCGCAACCTGCCACCCGGATGAATGCGAAGAATGCCGGTCAATGAATCGGCGCGCGGTCTCTCGCGCAGCCGCGTCGTCATCGTGCCATATAAGAGCAATGTACCGAAACAAGACCTGCTTCTTTTACGTTCGTTAAACGACCAAAATCGGTGAAAAGCCCTTGATGAAATCGGGGGAGTCGTTGAACACGAAATCGCCCTCCTGCACCCAGCAGTGGGCGTAGAAAGGATCCGTCTTCACGCCAAAGACCCACGTCGGAAAGACGCCATAGCGCGCCAGGAAGTGCATCAGGGTCAGCGAATCGAGCAGGCAAGCTTCGCGCGCGGTATAGAAAAGGGGACGCAGGTGAACGAAGGCGGTCACCAGCCCCCGGATTGTGGCGATATCGAGGCCAGCGACGCCCTGGGCACGCTTTTTTCGCAGGCGGGTAGCCCGCACAACCTCCTTGATAGGACGGTGCTCGAGCGACCACTGCGCCACCGCATGAGCGGCGAAGAAATTCCAAAGGTGCTTCAGGCCCGCGCGCGACCGGGCACGCACGTCATATTCGACTAACGCGACTTTAGGCTCATCCGCAACTACCGGCGCAGCCTCTTTGCCGAGAACGGGATCGGTTACCAGCAGCCCCTGCGAGATCATCTTTGCGAGCAGACCGTTCTCGGGACCCGGGCCTGGCGGCGCGTGGCTGTCACGGACCGCCGCAACCTGGCTGGCCTGCGGCAGAGGCCACCCTCTCACCCATCTGCCGATAGGGTGTGGATGCGCGACAGCCAGATACTTGTCACGCTCCAGATCCAAAAGAATGACCTGCTTGCCGGCGACGCACACGTGGACGTGCGGAGACAGGAAGTACGCAGCGCTCATCGATGCTAAGAGCGTTTTGGCGCGCGCATGTCGTTTTTATTCAAGGCAACCTTCTCCTGGCGCGCTCAATCCAGCTGATCCTAGACGGCCCTCCTTGGTTGCCGCGTTCCGTAAGTACAGCTATCCGCCAGAAGCGGAAGTTGGAAGTTCCACGCGGGACGGATTCAGGTTATGGCAAGCGGCGCTTCCAAGGCGCGCCGCTACGCGCTGTCTGTGCGCCAACAAGAGTGACCGACAACGCGTTCCCGAAGTCTAGCGACCGCTCGCATTAATGCAACGTCTGGAACCGACTAATTGCGATGTTTGTGGTGCCGTGATCGCATCCATGTCACGTCATTACGGAAATTTACACGGCGTCCGTCTTGGAGAGCGAGATCTATAGTAGTCCATCAAGTCGGTCGAGATCGTTGATCACTCGCCAGTGACCGCCGCCCTGCTCCACCCTGGCGCGCCAGGAGTCGAGCCGCGAGAGGTATTCCCGCGGGTCGAAGTTGTCTGAGCGCAGCTTGGTTACGTTGAGCGCCACGACGTCGAAGCCCTTGAAGTCCAGGGGCAGGTTGTCGCGCACATAGCCTTTGGCGAGCTCTTCTTTCATGTCGGAGAAGATCAGGATCTCTTTGCGACCGGTGTCTTTTTCCTTGAGAAACTCGATGGCCTGCAACAATCCCCCGGTGATGTCCGTGTACGGCGCGGGGGTCGACTCGTCGATGAAGCGCTCGATCCGGCTGGCGAAGGCGCGCTTCTGCTGATTCGCGGTGCTGGGACGCTCATCCAGCGTCGTCTTGGCGATAATGTTTTTCTCCGTAAAACTGCCGGTGTCGATGCGCGCGACGGCGATCGAGTCCGCCGGCTGCAGCCGCGACAGCGCGAATAAAATGATCTGCTCGGCCTTGCTGACCTGCTTGTTATAAGTCCCGGAAGTATCGACCAGGAGATAGACGCCGGTATGACGCGGCATCGAAGAAGGCGGCGCGCAAGCACACAACACCAGGAGCCCGGATACGATCAGCAACGGTCGCTTCATGACTGCGCCTCCTGCCATGCCTCCGCTTCCACGGCAACGTGAGCATCGGCGGCTTCCTCCGCGGCCTCCTCTGCCGCCGCGACGGCCATACGGGTCTCGATCCACAACGGCACGAACAACAGAAGATCGTAAACCTGCTGGGTCAGAGTACCGAGGTGACGCGAGCCATTTCCGAGTATTCGGAACAACAACGCCAACAGCCGCAGGATGCCGATGGCCAGGAGACCCATCACTGTGCGTAACGAATGAACGAATGTCTCGAGGGGAATGGCGACAAACACCAGCGCGAACGGCAGAATGAATCCCATGCCCATCTGCGCCGCCGTGGTGATCCACAAATGCGGGTTGATTGCCGAGGCAACCGCGTCACCGCGGAGCAACGAGCTGGTGGCGAGCTCGTCCTGCAGAAGCACCTCGCGCATGTAGGCCAGACCAGCCTCGACGCTCGCCATCAGCAGCAGGATGGTGAAGGTGACGAAAATCATCCGCACGCGCATTTTGTCGGACAGCGCGCCGATGACGGGAAAGAGCCGGGTGATGCGCAACGATTCCATGAGAAACAACCCCATGGAAATCTCCACCATGATGATGACCAGGGCGGCGATGTCGGCCGTGCGAAAGGCACCGATAAAGCTCGTTCCACCGACCATCTCCGCCATCGGCCGCGCGATCAGGGAGAAGTTTATCGCCGCACCCGCCATGGCAACGGAGAGCACCAGCGCGGAGACGAAGAAATACACCACGGATGAGGACGACAATACCGTGACGGCACGATCCTCGCCCCGCACGATGGCGTCGTACTCCTCCATGTGACGATCGATCGTGAGCGAGCGGGCGAGAACGCTCTCAACACTCGTGTTGACCTTTCCGAGCGTTTCCTGGATGAGGCGCCAATCCGGCATCATCCGGCGCAGCAGCGCGTGGCGCTCCCCACTCGCCTTCCGGTAATCCTCCATCGCCTCACCGTGGGCCTTCACCATCGACTTATGGATATCCGACAGGATGTTGACGCCCTCGTTGCGCGTGTCGAGATTGGCCACAACCTCGACGGCGCGCGCCCAACCCGGCGCTTCCGGGGGCACCTCGACGGCCTTTTCCTGGTCTTCTTCAATCCGGATGATGGCTTCGCTGAGCCGGCGATGCATGTCGGGATAGTTCGCCAGATCCTTGCGCACCGTGTCGCCAACTCGCACGAACTCGCGCTCGACGATGCGCTCTTTGGCTTCTCGTCCAGCCGCCAGCAACACATCGCGATTGCGCGCCGCGAGCCGGGCTTCTGCGTGCGTTACAGCGTGTGAGGCAAGCCGCAGACCACGCGACAATGCGGCGGTAAGAGCGTGTATGGCCTGATGCGCCGTGCCTCTTGCGAGATACAACGCAGTCACCAACAACGTCAGCAGGATGAGCGCCGAAAACAGTGGCCAGGGCGTAAACGCCAACAGACTGGTCATGGACATCTGAATGCTCGCTTGTATTGGCCCAAGTGTGGAGAATGACGGCGGCTAGGAGCCGCCGTCCCGTAAAAACCTTGAACTCAAAGCGGACGAATGCCGCGTGATAGTGAGACCGCGCGCTCTATTGAATACTCTCTGAGGCGCTGCGCGTGAAACGACGTGTCATGATCCATTGATGCAACCCCGCTGTCATAGAAAACCGGGTGTGCCTCGTGCAGGACAGGGGTTTAGCGTGCGGGAGGAGCCTCACTGTGTCAACGAGCCACAGCGTCGCGAATCACCGCCACTGTTATGTCACGTGCGGCGAACGCTCAGATTTATCTCAGGAAAATTCCAAACAGCCAGGAGCGATGCGACGGCGCAACGCTGAATATGTGACGTGCCGCAGATCGGAGCGGGCACACCGGGACTGTGTTTCCGCGCAGGATTAAAGTTGCTGGAGCTTGGGAAGTATCCGGCGGATGACGGCAATGCACGCGGCGAGCTCCACCGGATCGACGTCCTCGAGGAGTCGTGAACGCAACCTGTCAGTCATGTCACTGATCTCCTTCAGACGCGGCGCGGCTCCCTTGCGCAAGGCGATGGTTTTGGTACGTCGGTCCGACTTCGAGGCGCGGCGTACCACGAGGTTCTCCTTCTCGAGCCGGTCCAGCATACGGGCGAACGTCGGACCTTCTATTCCGACTCTCTGCGCGACCTCACTTTGTGTGGCATGGCCGCCCGCGGCCTCGATCCAGAACAATGACTCCCAGCGAGCCTGGGTCTGCCCGATCTGCGCCAACTCCTCATTGAGGCGATTGCGCCATCTGCGACCGAGCGCCATGACGGCACTGGTGAACTGGAAGTTCAGGTCCTCGCGCGACCCCGCCTCGTGATAGCGGCCACTCTCGAGGAAGCGTCGGCGTCCCTCCTGGATGTCGGGTAGCGGCAGCGGTTCGTAACGCCCAGCGCCGGATTCGCCTCGAGAAGCCGATTTCCTGACTTTGCCGTGCCGCATCAAATACCCCGATCACCGCGATGAAGGATGAGCCGGCGGATTCTGCCCGAACTGGCTATTGCTTGTACCGGACTCCCAACTTCCACATCCGCCCGATCGGGTCGAAGAACACACTATTGCCCGTGCCATTGGCGCCTGGTACCCGGGGAGGGTCCACGTTAGTGGCATTGTCGACGCCACCATAGACCGTGAAGCTGCTCTTACCGCCGCGGGTCGAGAATTCGTACTGGGTGATGAGGTCGACGTACAGCGCCGACTTCACGTGGTTGGTATTGGAACTGGCCGGGTTCGTGATGCTGTACCCGGGCTGATCCGGCCCGATGAAGGCGGCGTTATAGATGCCAGCGGGGATGAACTTGTTGTGCAGCGAGGTGCTGAAGCCGCCATCCACCCAATTTATGAGCGTGTCGATGGTGTAGCGCGGAATGCCCGGGATGGTCCCGGCCCGCAACCCCGTCTGCCCTGCCCTGTCGACCGGACCCGCGGAATCGACCGTGATGAGGTTGGTGACATAGGTCCCCAGGAGCCGGAAATTCGTGTTACCGAAACGGCCCATGGGTTGCCGGTAGGCGAGCTCGAAATCCACACCCTTGGTGATCTGCTCGTTGACGTTGAGCAGGACGTCGTTGATCTGTGTGATGACTCCATTCGTGTCCCGGGTGATGAGCGAGCAGAACTCCGTCGCACCCTGGAAGCAGCGGGTGGCGATGGTCTGCGCGCCAAGATTGCCGATCGAGTTCTTGAGGTCGATGTCGTAGTAGTCCACGGACATCTGCACACGGCCCAACCAGCCGTCGATAGCCGGCTGCACCACAAAACCGGCTGTCCAGGTGTCGCCTACTTCCGGAACCAGCTTGCCATTCGAGCCGGAGACCACCACCGGATTGGTCTGCAGACCGCCTCGCGCGGGGTCGTTGAGGATGCCGAAGGTCCTCGTGTTCGGCCCGAACAGCTCGCTGACATTCGGTGCGCGGATATCGCGGGACTTGGTGCCTCGAATGCGGAACGACTCGATGAGCTGCCAGGTGAGACCGAGCTTCCAGGTCGTCGTGCTGACACTGGATGAGCCTGCGGCCGGATTGTCGCGGTCGTAGTGAGTGCGCCGGGCCGCGCCGTTGAAATCCACGGCGCGCGCCAGCGGCACGTCCTTCAGCAACGGTACCACCGACTCGACGTAACCTTCCCCGACATTCACCTTGCCATTGATGTTGGCCGCGTTGTTCACGAAGAAGCCGAGATTTTGCGAGATCGGATCCGCTGTGCCATCGATCTTGTCAGTACGGTATTCAACGCCGCCGGCCACAGAGACCGGACCCGCCCAGGTCGAGAATGGCTCACCCTGCACGTTGGCGGCGACTACATGCTCCGTCGTGAGATCCGTCTGTACCGATGTTCCGGTCACATACTGGTGTGCCGCTGCGGTCACCTGGTTGCCGAAGGGATTGAGGGGCACGCAACCGGGCTTTGTCACGGTGACGAGATTCGCGCGGCAGACGATCTGGCCGCTCGCGTTTCTGACCGAGTCGGTGGCACTCGTGAGATTCGCGTTGATGACGTTGTTGTCAGCATCCAGCTCGAACTGGTTGTGGCCGTATTGGTAGTAGGCATCCCATGTCCATGTACCGGCGATTTTGCCCTTCAGGGAGAGGACCGTGCGCCACAGGTCATTTCTCGAGCGCAGCAATGGGTTACCGATGTCCGCGTAATTGCGGCCCAGGTTGAATGTGGAGAGGTTGTTCGCGGCCATGATCGCCGGGATATTCAGCGCCGGGTTCGTCGATGTCGGAATGTAAGGATTGCTGGCCTGGATAGGGATGCCGACGTTGCGATATTGCGAGCCGTCGCCGTGAGCAAGCAGATGGCCGTACGAGACATCCAGGGCGCCATGGAGGTCGTCGGTGAAGTCGTAGTTCGTATGGGTATAGGCCAGGTAGCGCTCGTTCGGCGCTACGATGGGCAGACCCTGGAAATAGCCGTCCTGCCCATGACCCTCGCCACCGACCATGTAGAGCGAGTTGACGAGCGACCCGTACACGAAGGGCCGCGGCGTTCCATCGGGGTTGAACGTTATACCGTGCAGCGGGCCCGCGGAAGTGATCACGCCCGTCGGTGAGATTGTCGCGGGATTGACGTTCGGCAGAATGTTGTTGGCGGGTCGGCCGCCGGTGCCTGCCGGGGCATTGCCGAAGTTGAGCCAACCTTCAGAGCACCACAGGCGCGTTTCGCAATCGCCAACGCCCCGATCGTCCTCGAACTCCAGCGCGCCGATGAAGTGGCCCTGGCCCCCAAAGAGCGAAGTGCCGCCGGCGAGGCTCGCGGTCGTCGTTTTGTTATCGCCCCGGCTGGATTCGCCGTATTCCAGCGAGCTCCGGACGCCTTCCAGCTTCTGATTCAGGATGAAGTTGACCACTCCCGCCACCGCGTCAGAGCCGTAGGCGGCGGAAGCACCGCCGGTGACGACTTCCGCGCGCTCGAGCAGCGAGAGGGGAATCATGTTCGTATCGACGGTGGCCTGGGTTGTGGACGGTGTGAACCGCTTCCCGTCCACCAGAACGAGGGTGCGGACCGCGCCCAGTCCACGAAGATCCAATATACGGCCGCCAACGTAACCAGCGGCGGCCCCGAGCCCCGTGGAGGCCGGCGTGCTCGTGGGCCGGAATGCAGGCAGCTCATTGAGGAGATCACCGATGTTGGTCGCCGCCCGCTCCTCGATTCGCTCCGAGCTAACGACGCTCACGGGAGTGGGCGCTTCGAAACCACTGCGGACGATGCGCGAGCCGGTTACGACGACTGCTTCGAGTTTATCGTCCGCAGGCTGGTCGACACCTGCGGATGCGGGGATGGTTTGCTCCGCGGGTGATGCCGCCGGCGCGGCGGCGGCTGGAGTCGCCCCGAACAGCAATGGGAGTGCCATCGCCGCCGTGGTGGCCAAGGCCGGGACGAAACTCTTCCTCACGCATAGCGTGATTCGCTCAAACATGCTTTTCCCCCTCTAACCGCCGTGACTTGTTGTGCACGGCGGCCCGATTTAAATAGCAGGCTATCGAATTGTCGTTAGCGTGCTAACGAAATGATACAAAGTCAAGAGGAAACTTGGACGCGCTCGCCAGCCGGTGGGAGGGCTGGCGCTTCAGTTGGTCAAGTGACCCGCTGGTCAGCCAGGGGGTGATCGGGGAAGGAGTGTCAGGCGATCAGCTGATCAAGCAATCAGTTGGCGCAGTGAGACGGAGGTCGCGGCGGCCGCGGGGCCCACAATCAG
Organism: Gammaproteobacteria bacterium; assembly: GCA_028293725.1. The sequence continues at coordinate 12,722 of JAQGOE010000246.1, forward strand.
GTGCACGCACTCGGACGAGGGAATGGCGAGCCCGCGTAGGCCGAGAGAACGGATCGCCGTCGCATCGACGATGGAAGCTTTGACTACGCCTATGCGCAGTCGGCTCGCGGCGACGTCGACGCTGCGTATGTTTGTGCGTCCGCCGAGTGCCGTCAGGAGAGTTTGAATCGCGTGGGCGTTGGGTGGTTCAGCAGCGGTGGGCGTGTCCGTAGGTGTGTTGGATGGCGCAGAGATGCTGGATGCGGCTTCGGACGCGTTGGGTGCTGCCAGAGAACCACTGGACATCCCGGCGCCAGCGGCCCCGGTTGGTGCGCTCACTCCCGCGCGCAGCGCGTCCCTGATCTCCCCTGCCACCTGGTCGGCGTTCGCGCCAATGACCACTTGCAGCGACGTCGCCGACGGGCGCACCACACCACGCGCACCAAGGGATTTCAGCGCTTCGGGATCAACCACATCCTGACTTCCAACGACGAGGCGCAGGCGAGTCGTGCAAGCGTCGACCGACACAATGTTTCCTGCCCCGCCCAGCGCGACTATATAACCCACAGCTCTCTCGCCGGCCGAAGTCGGGACGGTCGTCGGCGCGGCCGTCCCAGCGGCTTCGCGGCCCGGCGTCTTCAGATTCAGTTTTACGATAGAAAAACGGAACAGGCCGTAGTAGAGCCCGAAGTACAACGCGCCAACCGGAAACAGCAGCCACGGGCGCGTGGCCCGGTTGAAATTCAACACGTAATCGAACAGGCCGGCAGAAAAGCCAAATCCAAGCCGCACCTGCAGAGCGTTCATGATAATGAAGGCCACACCAGTCAACAGTGCGTGCACCACATACAGGAACGGCGCGAGGAACATGAACGTAAATTCGATCGGCTCGGTTACTCCGGTCAACAGCGACGTCAGCGCGATCGACCCCAGCAGCCCGGCCACCGCGCGGCGACGCTCCGGCAACGCCGTGTGATACATCGCGAGACAGGCGGCCGGAAGTCCGAACATCATGACGGGAAAGAAGCCCGACATGAAGGCGCCGGCGGTGGGATCTCCCGCGAAGAACCTCTTGAGGTCGCCCGTGACGCCGTGATAATCGCCGAGAATGAACCAGGCGAGGTTGTTGAGGATATGGTGCAGCCCGGTCACGATCAGCACACGATTCAACACTCCATAGGCGAACAGGCCGAAGGCACCCGCATGGAGGACGTAGCGGCTGAGCGCATCCATCCCATCCTCCAGGTGCTGCCACTCCATCCCGAAGAGGGTGGCATACACCAGCCCCACGAAACCACTCGCGATGGGCACGAAGCGGCGGCCACCGAAGAAGCTCAGATAGCTCGGCAGGTTGATACCGCTGAAGCGGTTGTAGAGCGCACCGGCCGTCAACCCCGAAATAATGCCCGCGGGCACACTCAACTTCGAGAGCTCGTGAGCTTTGTAAGCCGCTATCGCCAGGTCGTGCGCCTGCCCGGTCAGATCGGCGATGGCCCCCGGCGGCACATTGATTAACACCTCGGCACCCTTGGTGGTTACCAGATAGCCGACGACGGCCGCCAGTCCGGCCGCGCCGTGATTTTCGCGGGCCAGCCCTACCGCCACGCCCACAGCAAACAGGATGCCGAGGTTGGCAAAAATCGCATCGCCCGCGGCCGCTATTGATGCGAGTCCCAGCAGGTCAGGTTGTCCGAGGCGCAGCAGTAGTCCGGCTATCGGCAATACCGCGATGGGCAACATGAGCGCGCCACCGATCTTTTGCAGACCCGCGAGGAGCTTTTTCATAGGGGCACGACCTCGCCGGAACGCGACACCATCCGCAACGCCAGAGCGCGCACGGCTTCGGCAGTCTCGAGCTCGAGGGCCTGACGGGCGAGCTCCCGGCAGGTGTCGAGCGAGATACCGCTGATGAGCGTCTTCAACTGTGGAATGAACGACGGCACTACAGAGAGCTCATGCACTCCGAGCCCGATGAGAATAGGAGTGGCCGTAGGGTCGGAGGCCAAACCTCCGCAAACGGCCACGCGACGGCCGTGTGAGAGCGCTGCCGCTGCCGTGCGTGCGATCAGGCGCAACACAGCCGGGTGCAGGGCGTCCAACCGCGATGCCAGCTCCGGGTGTCCCCGATCCATAGCAAGCGTGTATTGCGTAAGATCGTTCGTGCCGATGGAAAGAAAGTCTGCCACCGCCGCTATCCGATCGGCCATCAACGCGGCCGCGGGTGTCTCGATCATCACACCCACCTCGATCGGCGTTGTCCGCCCCATGCCGCGACGCTCTTCATCCAACATGCTGCGCACGGTGCGGATTTCCGCCGGGTCCGTGATCATCGGCAGCAGTACCCGGGCCTGGGTTTCAGGCTGAATTGCCAGCGCCGCTCTGAGCTGCACGCGCAACAGGTCCGGACGCCACAGACTCGTGCGCACGCCACGTAAGCCCAGTGCCGGGTTGTCCTCGTGCGGCAGAGGAAGATACGGAATCGGTTTGTCGCCGCCTATATCGAGCGTGCGCAGCGTCAGAGGCCGGCCGTCCAGCGCGGTAGCGATGCGTTGATATTCAGCAGTCTGCTCGGCTTCGTCGGGGGGCGATTGGCGCTCCAGGAAAAGAAACTCCGTCCTCAGCAGCCCACAGCCTTCCGCTCCATTGCGAATAGCAGCCTCGGCTTCTGCAACGGATCCCACGTTCGCCAGCACTTCGATCCGTGTACCGTCGGCCGTGCGACCCTCACGCTGCGCCGCTGCCTGTTCTATGGCTCGGCGTTCACGTCGCCTACCGAGTTCACCCGCAACGGACGCCAGCTGTTCGCGATCCGGGTTGACCCGTAGGAAGCCACTCTCCGCATCCAACACGACAGCCGTACCATCCGATAACGCGAGAACGCCAGGTCCCATTGCTACGAGCGCCGGAACTCCCATGGCCGCCGCTAGAATGGCGACGTGCGACGTTGGACCACCGGCCGCCATGCAAATGCCCGCCAGGCGAGAGGCGTCGAGCGCAACCAGTTGCGAAGGCAGCAGTTCCTTAGCGATCAGGACCGAGCCATTCGGCAACTCGCGCGGCGAGGCGCCGTCGTCTGCACTGAGCGCAACCAGGACCTGCGATTCGAGATCTAACAGATCATCCACGCGCTCAGCCATTCGTGCGTCACCGAGCCCGCGCAATGCATCCACGGTCGCGCGGATCACCTGCCGCCAGGCATAGCCGGCACTGCGCCCGTTTCCGATCGAGGTCCGCGCGCCAGCAACCAACTCGGGGTCATCGAGCAGCTCCAGGTGGGCGCCGATAATCTCCCGGGTCGCATCCGGGCCCGAGCCGGCGGCGGCCTTCAGGCGTGCCTTGACCTCAGAGCGTGCGCGATCCAACTCCGCATTCTCATGGGAAACGCCGGCACCGTTTTCCGGGACGCTGACTTCGGGCCTGCTCAGTTTTACGGTATGGCCCACGGAGAGACCGCGGCTGGCGATGGCGCCTCGCAGGAGATTGTCCTCCCGCGGCACGACCGGGTTGAGCGCGGGGACCACCTGAGGGGCTGTGGGTGAAACTGGGGAGACTGCGGGCTTATTGGGGCTGGCGGCCGAGGCGGCGCCTCTTTCGCTGCGAAGCGCTCCTTCCGCTGCCGAAAGCGCCGCCGCGGCGTCGGGGCCGGAGGCGCGAAATTCAACTTCGTCGCCCTTTCGAACGCCCAGTGTCATCAGCGCCACGGTGCTGCGCGCACTCGCCTCCCGACCACGGGCGAACAGGGTAACCTCCGCGGTAAATCCCTTCACCGCGCCAGCCAACATCGCCGCAGGACGAGCATGGATTCCGTGCTCTAGGGATACCAACACACGGCTAGTTAGCGCGAAACTGGCAGGTGAGTTCGTAGGCGCTTGAGCCGTCGCGGCCTCCCTCACCAACTCCATCAACAGATCGCCAACATTGAGCTCGCGATTCTCGTTGCGCCGGCTGACCTTGAATCCAGCGCCTTCCAGCACGATCACGGGAGTGAGCAGACTCTTCGCGCGTCGCGCCAGAAGGTCGATATCAAAACTCAGCAGGCGATCCCCCGCGCGGACACGCTGCCCCTGCCGCACATGAAGCTCGAAGCCCTCCCCGGCCAGCGCCACGGTATCGATTCCCACATGCAGCAGGATCTCGGCACCCTCAGGTGTACGCAGCGTTATGGCGTGACGGGATGCTGGAACCGCAATCAACTCTCCGTCACAAGGGGCATACAAGGTCGACGCGACGGGATCGATCGCGAGGCCGTCACCGAGCATGCGGCCGGCGAACACGGCATCCGGAGCCTCCTCGAGCGACGTGCTCCAACCCGCCAGGGGCGCAACCAGGATCAACTTCGACATCCGCGCATTTACTCCTGGAGTTGGACCCAATCCAACGCCCACATCGGATCGAGGGCTCGTTGCGTGAACCGCAGACACAGATCGTGGCGACCTGGTGTCCGCGCCAACCGGACTGCCGGCAGTTCTGTAACGGCGTCTTTGCCGACGGCCGGCGCTAGCGACAGGACCGCGATCCGCTCGCCCCCACAGGTATCCACATGCACCTCGAGCTCGCCCGTGGGTGTCTGCGGTGCAGCGAGCCGGATCGCGTCCTTGTCCTTACCGAGCTGGAAATTGAACGGTACCTGGCCAACCGCCACCTGCAGAGCAGGCGCCTCGGAAAGGTCGGCGGAGGGTAGGATCCAGCAGGGATTCATGAGGTCAATGAGAAAGATCGCGTGCTTGTCCCGAACCGGTGCGTCATCCTCCAGGGACAATACCAGCTTGTCGGTGCAGGTTCTCAGATCCTGACTGGCATAGCGCTCGAACGAGTCCAACTTGCGCGCCCCGCCGTCGGGGCGCAAGACGTCGTCGGAGTATCGCAGGCCTAAGGCCCGGTAACGAGCAAACTCCGACGGCAGCCGCCGCAGGAAGCTGTTCCAATCGTGTTGCTCCGGAGCGGACCAGCCGACCTCGGCAACCGCGGCGGCGCGCGGGAATGTCATGTAGGCGAGCCGATCCTCGGTACGGATATGCTCGGTCCAGATGTTGGCCTGCAATCCCAGGATATGCTGTTGCTGATCCGCGGCAATACCGGGAGGCATCGGGTCGAAGTCATAAACGTCGTGCAGTGATATGACTTTGCCACGCCCGGGCGGCTCGTCGCTTCCGGTGCCCTGCCGGTTGTCAAAATAAAGTGTCGGCCAGGGAGACAGCACCGTGTCGTGACCAGCGCCCACAGCAGACACGGCACCCTCGAGACCCCGCCACGACATGACCGTTGCATTCTGCGCGATGCCGCCCTCCAGGATCTCATCCCAACCGATGATCTGTCGGCCGTGGGCGTTCACGTATTTTTCGATGCGCTGGATGAAGTAGCTTTGCAAGGCCTTCTCGTCGGCAACCTGCAGCTCGCGCATTCGCGCCTGCACTCGCGGCGAGGCTTTCCACTGGTCTTTGAGGGCTTCGTCTCCGCCAAGATGGAGATATTTCCCCGGGAATAGCGCCATCACCTCATCGAGTACGTCCTCGAGGAAGTTGAACGTGCCGTCATCCACGTTATACAGGTTGGGATAGATGCCCCAATCGGCGGGCACGCTTGGTGGATGCTCCGTCACACCCAACCGCGGATAGGCCACGATAGCGGCAGTCGCATGACCCGGCATATCGATTTCGGGAACGATCGTGATGTTGCGCTCGGCCGCGTGCGCGACGATCCGACGCACGTCATCCTGCGAATAAAATCCCCCGTAAAGGCGAGGACGACCCGTAGCCGGATCGATGTCAGCAGCGGCGGCCGGCCCCGCGGGGACGCGCCATGCCCCGACTTCCGTGAGGCGGGGGTATTTCTTGATCTCCAGGCGCCATCCCTGGTCGTCCGTGAGATGCCAATGCAACACGTTCAGCTTGTGGAGCGCCATCCAGTCGATGAACTGCATCACGAATTGCGGCGTCTGAAAGTGACGGGCCGAGTCGAGCATCAAGCCACGCCAGGCCAGGCGTGGACTGTCGCTGATACGCTGGGCCGGAACAGCGCTCCCGCCAGCAGCGGAACTTCCGGATGTGCTCAGTTGCCAGACAGTAACGGCAGCATAGAACAGTCCGCGAGGATCGCCGGCGGACAGCACGATCCGCCGTGGCGACACGTCGATCGCATAGCTTTCGGGACTGGCACCGGCCTGTGCGTTGTCGAGCCGGAACGCGATAGAGCCCTCGGGTAAGGAGTCGTCGGAACGCTCCACCACATTCAGCCGGACCCCGCGAGTTTCCTCCAGCAGCCCGGCGAGATAACGTGCGATGCGCGCGGTATCCGGATCCCGGGGGATCGAGATGGCAGTGCCCGCGTGGACCTTGAAAAAACCCTCACGGAACGCGGCCCTGGCCGGGGCGGGTATGACATCGAGCTGCCGGGCAAGCGGCGTTGCGGGCGAGGATAAACAGCCGCTCAAAAACGGAAGAGTGGCAGCACACGCGAGCATCCATCGCTGCAACGGCGAGCCGGAGGTGGGGCGATTGGCGTTGAGCACGTCGTGTACCGAAATTCCGCTAAACAAGCGGGCGTGAAGCAGGCACCATAGCGGGTCCCGCAACGACGCCTGGCCTTAGGAGCCTGTCTGAGTAATGCTCGCCTACTGCGGCCGCCCCGGATCGGCATCTTTCTGCGATCGTTTCCCTTACATATGCGTCGGCTATGCGCGGGAAACGATCGCAGAAAGCTGCTCGATCCGGGTCGCCCTCGCTACGGCGATCATTACTCAGACAGGCTCCTAGATTTCGAGGCTTCCGCCCATGTCTGAATCCGCTCATCCCCTCGTACTCCGCGCCCGCGAGGCCCTGGCCCGCAGCGAATTCAAAACAGCCGAACTTGCCGTGGAAGAGCGGCTGAAAACCGCCGGTCGCGACATCAATGCTCTCGAGGTGCGCTACCTCATTCAAAAGCACCGTGGGCAATTGGGCGAGGCGGCCCGCACACTGGACACGGTGATCGGGATCAACGCGCGCGCCGACTGGGCGTACAACGAGCTGATCCAGCTCCTGCTGACCCACGGCAAAGTCGCCGATGCCGAGCAGGTAGCGCGTGCCGCCCTGCGCGCGAATCCCGCAAACAGTCAGGCCCACAATGCGTTTGGCGGCATCATCTCCGACCTGCACGACCTTCCTGCGGGCGAATGGCATTTCCGGCGCGCCCTGGAACTGACGCCGCAGTTGCCGGCGCCATTTCTGACGAATCTCGCCAACAATCTCGTAAAGCAGGGCCGGACCGCAGAGGCGGAAGGTTATTTCGCGCGCGCTCTGGAGCTCGCTCCCGACGACACGAAAACACTGACTTCCTGGTCTGCTTTGTGTGAGGCGCGCGGCGACCTGGTGCGCGCGGGAGAGCTTCTTGACCACGCCGAGGCGGCCTCGTCCGCGCCGGAAGTGGCGTTGCAACGATCCAACCTCCTCGCACGGTCCGGGAAACACGAAGAAGCGATCGCGCTCATCAATGGAGGGAAATCCCTCACGGGTGCAGGTCAGCTCGCTCGCGGGAGGCTGCACGAGCGCCTGGGGCGCTACGATGAGGCGTGGCAGGATTTCGCCGGCGGCAAGCGTAAGCTGGCCGTCGAGGCCGGCGGCCTGCAATACAAGGCGGATGCGGTCCAAGCCCTGTTCGGTCGGTTCAAAGGGTTCTTCACCCGCGCCAATTTCGAGCGGCTGCCGCGGGCGAAGCCGCGTCCGGACGTGCCGCAGCCCATTTTCATCATGGGCCTGCCCCGATCGGGCACGACGCTCGTCGAGCAGATCATCTGCAGTCATTCCACCGTGGCCGCGGGCGGCGAGCTGTCCTTTCTGAGCGAGCTTCGCAAGATCGCCGGCGACCTGTTGCCGGCGCCGCAGCCCTTCCCGGAAAACCTGGCACAAAGTTGGACCGCGGATCGGCACTACTCGGCCACCCTCTTCCGCGACTACTACCTGGCGCGCGCCGAGTCCCATGGACTCCTGGGAAACGGCAAGGCGTTCTTCACCGACAAAATGCCGTTCAATGAAGTCTATATGCCACTGCTGAAGATGGCGTTTCCGCAGGCGAAGATCGTCCACGTGATGCGCCATCCGCTCGATGTCTGCGTGTCCACGATGTCGAACGACGTGACGCAAGGTTTCAACTGCGGCTATCGGATCGAGGATACCGCCCATCACCTGGCCGCCGTATTCGATCTCTTCGAGCATTATCGCCGCGAGCTGGATCTCGGCGACTACGTCCTGCAGTACGAGATGTTGGTAGGCGATCCGGCAGGCGAGATCCGCAAGCTGACCGACTATCTGGGCTTGCCGCTCGAGAAGGCCTGCCTGCGCCTCGGAAAGCTCAGCAACCGCTCCGTCAACCGCCATATCCACTACGCGCAGCATCTGCGGCCCTACGTGACGCGCCTGCGGCCGATGATGTCTGCCTACGGCTACGGATGACGTCACTCTCATTTGCGCAGGCGTTCCGCGAGATAGGCTCGCAGTCGAGCCACATCGGCCGCTGAAAGTTTGCCGAGAAGGCCGTGTCGATGTGCGGGGATGTGCTCGGTTACAACGGCCTGCGTCCCGAACACATAGTGATCGAACATTGCTCGCCATGCCTCGCGTGTGGCAGGCGGCAACGTCCGAAGATTCAGCATGGCGTGAATCAGAGCGTCGAAGGCCGAGTCGGCTCCGGTCGCAGCACCCCCCGCGGCATGCCACCAGTAGTTCACCAACAAGTTGAACGGCTCCAGCGACTCGACATGATGCCACCACAGGGGTGGAATGTAGAGCGCGTCTCCCGGGCCGAGCTCGGCGCCGACTGCCGCCGCCAGCGCTTCCCGAAACTTTGGAAAACGCGTGAAATCGGGGTCGCGCAGCGACACCAGGCTCATCGGCGCGCCGGTGGGGGCGAAATCGAGCGGCCCGATGTATAGATTCACGAGTTGCTCGGGCGGGAACAGAGTGAAGCGCCGGCGGCCGCTGACCACACAACCGATGTTGCTCCACTCATCGAGATGAGTTGGGGTGGTGATGGCATTGCCAAGCCAGATGCGCGGCAGGATGTTGTCGTCGAGGACGGTCAAGGCGTTCTCGGCCGAGAATCCTGGCAAGCAGTCTCGAATCAACGCGCTCTGCGCGGCGACGGCCGGCGCTCGCGCAAACGACGCGTAGCGCATCACCTGCTCCGCGATCGCCGTGATCGGGAGCCGGTTGCGCACGAAATTGAACCCGTTCATGCCATCGTCGTAGAAGACTCTTCCCTCAACCTCGGGGGGCGTCATGATGGCGTCGACCGGGCTGCCGCTGTCGAACCGGCGTAGATACTCCACTACCGCGGCAGGCGAACCCGCGTTCACAGAAGGCCACTTACTGACGAGTCCGCGCAGGACCGCCGGGCTGCCAGAACTCAACACCTCGCGCCGGATCGAGTCGTCATCCAACGCGGAAAATTCGCGAATGGCGCCTACCACAGGTAGATCTGCAGGGAATCATCGGTCCGCCGCGGCGCGATGTGAGTCAGCGCGTCCCGGTGGTCCGGAAAGTTGACGGAGCTGCGCTCCAGCAGGTTGTCGATCTCGGACATGCGGTAGCGCGCCTCCGGCGAGGTCGGCGGCCGCAGGTCGGCGGGTTCAGGAAATATCCCCATACCAGCCATGATCGAATACCAGGAAAAGACCGGATATCCCTTGCCGATCACCTGCTGGCGGACACCGGGGGCAATGCTCTTGCCCCCCATCCACGCGGAGAGCAGCTTTTTCAGGTCATCCGACAGGTTGAGATTCTCGGCGTTGGCTCGCCAGTACTCGGTGTCGCGCCGCGTGTTGGTCTTGTAATGCGTGACGATATAGTCGCGCGTCCCTTCGAAGTGGTCGTTCACGCGCTGGTTGAAGCGATCGTGAGCAGCCTCGCTCAGGTCTCCCTGTTCCAGGACTTCCACGAACCCGGCGGCCGTTTGCTGGATGAAGTGGAGTGCCGTCGCCTCCAGCGGCTCGATGAAACCTTGCGAGAGACCCACCGCCAGGCAGTTCTTGTTCCAGTGCTTCGTCACCCGCCCGATCTTCATCTTCAGATGCCGCGCGGGAGTGTCCGACTCCAGCAAACCCAGGTTGCGCCGCAACTCGGTTTCCGCTGCGTCCGGCGAGCAGAATTGCGTGCTGTAAACATACCCGTTTCCGTAACGGCTGGTGAGCGGAATCTTCCAGGCCCAACCGTGCTTGTAGGCAGTGGAGACGGTCTCCGAAGGAATCGACTCCCCGATCGGCGACGGCATCGCCACGGCCGCATCGTTGAACAGGTTGTTCGAGAAACTGATGAAGGGTGTTGCCAAAGCCTTTTCGATCAGCAGGCCAGCAAACCCGGTGCAGTCGACGAACAGGTCGGCTTCGATCGTCTCCCCTTCCTGAGTACCTACCGAGGCAATCGCTCCATCGGCGTCGAGCGAGGCGTGAGTCACATGACAGACTCTGTAGCGAACGCCGCGCTCGAGAGCCTTGCGGTGGAGGAACTGCCCAAGTAACACGGAATCGAAGTGGTACCCGTGCCAGACGTCGAATGGGAAGCTCTCAGGAGCCTTCGGAGCCCGCCGCGCTGCCGCCAGGCGCGCGGCGATAAAGAAGCGGTCTGGATGCGCGTGTACGTTCGCGCCTTTCACCCGTGCCTCGGCGTTGTGGATGAACTGCGTCATGGTCAGGTTGTCCAACATCGACGCGAAGGCGTGGAAGTAACGCTCGAATCCAGGCTTCGTCGACCACCCGTCGAAAGTGATTCCACATTTGTAAGTCGCGTGGCATGCCGGCATCCATTCGGCTTCCTCGATGCCGAGGCTATCAAAGAATCCGCGCAGCCAGGGAGTCGAGCCCTCCCCTACGCCTATGATCCCGACTGTAGGCGATTCAAGGACCGTGATCTCGACACCCCGGTCAATGAGTGAGCGCGCGAACGTCAATGCCGTCATCCACCCGGCCGACCCACCTCCCACGATGACGATGCGGCGCACCGCAACGGGCCCGCCGCCCGGATTTCTGCCTGTCGCCGGACTGTAAGAGCCATTGAATAACGTGGCGGTCGTCATAGGTGACCCCGTCGATGCCGATCCGAGTGCGCGCTAGGTTACACCCTTGCCGCGCACCCGGTTCGATCGACCCGAAGCCGGTCGGCTTCGGAACCCACTTTAAAACTTCGCTCGCACGTTCAGATAATACTGAGCGCCGTTGCGGTAAAACGCGCGGGGCTGATCCTTGTTGAGCGCGTAATACTTGAGCGTGGGGTTGTTGAGATTTTCGCCGTCGAGAGACAACGAGATCGAGTCAGTGAACGAGTACTGGAGCGACGCTGCCAGAGCGCCGATCGCATCCTGCGAGAAGGCCGTGCTCCGGTCGAGGCCGCTGAAGAACGCGGATCGGTACGTGTATGACACGCGCGCGCTGAACTGCTTGTTCTCGAAATAGCCGCTGAGGTTGTAAGTGCTCTTCGACGTGCCCACGAGACGATCGTCGCCGTTCGTGACGAGCGAAGTCTGCTTCCCATCGGCATACGTGTAATTGGCGGCGACACCGAAGTAGTCGCTCAGGGCCTGCTGGTAGGCAAACTCGGCTCCCTGGACCCGGCCCTTGGCATTCACAGGCACGGTGAGCAGGTAGGGTACCTGCGCTCCTTGTGGAAACACGCTGCTGAAGGTGAAGTAGTTCCTCGTAGTACTGCCGAAACCGACGTAGTTGCGCAAATCCATGTAGAACAAGCTGGCCGACAGCAGCGAGCGCTTCGCGAAGTACCATTCGAGACCGGCATCGTAGTTGGTGGACCGGATCGGTTTCAGGTCCGGATTGCCGCCCGAACCGCTACCGGTCCTGCCGGCGGCTGCCGGCGGCGACAGATCGGTAAATCCGGCGAGCGCCGAATAGTCGGGGCGCGTCATGGTCTGCGCGACCGCGAACCGGGCCACCAGGTCCGAACTCACGTCGTACTTGAAGTTCGCGCTCGGCAGCACGTCATTGTAGTTATGGTCAACCGGGATCCCCATGAACGGCCCGAACGCCGAGGTCAGGATCGCCCCGGGTGTCGTCGGATCCACCTGCGTAAAGATCAAGACGTGCTCGTCCGTCCTGACGTAACGCACACCAACGTCAGCCGACCAATTCTCGCCCTTGAAATCGGCCTGGACATAACCGGCGTAGTCCTTCTCCTTGAGGCCGAACAGGTATTGATAGTATTCGCGCGCCAGCAGATCGCGGTTTACGTTCCCCGGCCCGTTGTAGACCGCAAGCTGCGCGGGCGTCCAGTACCAGATGCCTGACGGGGTCGACCCGCCAAAGGTATTGTAGTTGCTCGGGTAGGTGGAGAACGTGGTCGGGTAATTGGCCGTGCTCTGACCCGCGGCCGTCGGGCCCTGCGCAATCGCATTGCTGGACGAGCGATCGTGGTTCTGGAAGCGCACACCGAATTTCAAGTCCGTCCACAAACTGTCGTGAGTCGTGAAATCGCCGTCGATCTTGGCCCAACTCTCCAGGTCCTTCACATCGACATTCTGCGCGCCGAAGATCCAGTTGAACGCGACCGGCACACCATTGGGAGTGGGCGTCGTGTTGTTCTGCGAGCCGAGATTGAAGTCGGACCCCGAGCCGACACCGTGCAACGAGTAGCCGGCGCCAGTCCCAACGCCCGGATTGGTCTCCGAAACGTTCTGGGTGGGCGTCTTGCCGTCGCCCTGGGATGTGCCAATCTGCCCGAAGAACGAGAGAGAGTCGCTGGCACGCCATTGGCCATCGAGATTGACGAAGCCGGCCGTCGCACTTTCATCCGGTCGCGAGATCTGATCGTACACGCCATAAAGAGTGCCGGCGACGGGTGAGAAATTGGCCTTGGTGAGCGTGCCGTTGGTGACGACATAGCCGGGATCCGGCCCCTGGCCCGCGCCGAGGTTCACGAACTTCGTGAGCCACTCAGAATAGTTGCGGTTGTAGTTGGAAGCCTCCAACTTTGAAAAGAACCCCGACAGGTCGAATGTCAGAGTGTCGGTGGGCTTGACCTCGAAGTCGACGAGACCGCCCTTGCGCACCCGCTTCTGCTCGAAGAGCGACTCACCGATGAGCTTCGGATACCAAACATTCGCAAGATCCGGATGCGCCAGCGCGACCGGGCTGTTGGTGCAGGCTGGTGTGCTGCAGGGCGCGATCTGCTCGTAACCCAGCAACTCCTCGCCGTCGCGTCGCAAGTGGCGGGCCTCATAAAAACCTTGCAACAGAACGCCGAAGTTGCCTGCATCGTTCTTCCAGTTTGCCAGCGCACTGAACTGCGGGTCCGTCTTGGACGGCAGTTGCGCATAAACGGCGCCCGCCGAGGCCTGCAGAGTGAGCGGCTTGCCGAAGTCCAACGGCTTGCGCGTGATGATGTCGATCGACCCGGCGACACCGCCCTCCACGAGGGAGGCCTGGGAGCTCTTGTGGACGACGACCTGGCTGACGAGCTCCGAGGGCAACAGGGTATAGCTCACACTGCGGCCGACCTGCTGCACCTGATCCAGCACGAACCAATCGCCTGCGGCGACACCGTGGCCGTTGATCAGGGTTTGCGTCAGGCTGGGGTTCGTACCTCGCATGCTCACCCGGTCGTTTTCGTCGAAACCGCCTTCATTCGCACTCGCGGAGCTCGTCGTGATACCGGGTATACGGGCCAGCGAGTCGGCGACGTTCTTGTCGGGCATCTTGCCAATGTCCTCGGCGCTGATGACTTCCTCGATGGCGATGGACTTGCGCTTGGCTTCCAGTGACTCCTCGACCGAACGGCGGATGCCGGTTACCACGACCTCTTCGAGGTTGGCAGCACCGGCGTCACCCGCCGCGTCGCTCGCCGCCGGCGACGGACCGGCCGGAGTGTCGGCGTAGGAGTTCTGCCCGAATAAAGCACAGGCTACCGCGGTTCCAATCAACGTCGACCTTGCGATTCTCATGTACCGAATACCCCTGATGGTTTTGTCTTAATCGGAAGCGCACCCACGCCGCGTACCCTCATCCCGCGAGACCGTGCACTCTTTCTGTGGAATGCTACGCGGGCATACTATGCCTGGGACCAGTTACGTGCCAATATAATACCACTCATGCGCGAAAGCTATCCCCATAGAGACCAATTTGTCGCTCGGGGTATTTCTCTTTGTTTATCAATGCACTTATTTGAAACATGTAGTCTTCTGACAACATAGTGGTATGATATTGGTAATATGAGAGCGGCCCTTCAACAGGCGGGAGAACGACCTTGACGCCTCTGTCCCAGGCACTCGGCGGGCTCGACGAATCGAGCAGCCTGCCGCTTTACCAGCAGTTGCAGCGCGCGCTGCGCCAGGCAATCGAGACCCGCCTTCTGAGCCCGGACGATGCGTTACCTCCGGAGCGCGACCTCGCGACCGAATTCGCCGTATCGCGCATCACCGTGCGTAAAGCCATCGACGGACTGGTGAACGAAGGCATGCTGGTGCGGCGCCAGGGTTCCGGGACCTTCGTGTGCGCGCGTGTTGAAAAGAATTTTTCGAAGTTGACTTCGTTTTCCGAAGATATGCGCGCGCGTGGGCGCAACCCACGCAGTGTGTGGTTACGAAAATCCGCGGGAACCGTAACCCCCGAGGAATCTCTGACGTTGCGGTCGAGCCCGGGCACTCCCGTTTATCGTTTTCACCGTATTCGTTTCGCCGACGATGCGCCGATGGCGATCGAATATGCGACGGTGCTCGCCTCGTGTCTTTCTTCGGTCGATGCTGTTGAATCCTCCTTGTACGAGGCGTTGGAGCAGGCCGGCAACCGGCCCGTCCGAGCGCTGCAGCGGTTGCGGGCGGTGTTGTTCACTGCCGAACAGGCGGAACTTCTGCATGCGAAAGAGAAAGACGCCGGGCTGCTGGTGGAACGGCTCGGCTTTCTCAAAGACGGCAGCGCCGCCGAATTCACGCAGTCCTTCTATCGCGGTGACATCTACGATTTCGTCGCCGAGCTCAGTGTTTCATCGTGAACGCGCCCGAAAACTCCACCCAGATGTATTGCGAGGCCGAGCAGGCGCCGGAAGTCGTGCGCCAGCAGTTCGCCGCCAATGCCGAACGCCTGGAACGGCTCGGCGAGCGGCTACGCCAACTCTCGCCGCGGGTGGTGGTGACCTGTGCCCGCGGAAGCTCCGACCACGCGGCCACATTCGCGAAGTATCTCATCGAGACGCGGCTCAATATTCTGACTTCGTCGGCCGCGCCGTCGGTCACCTCTGTTTACGAGGCGACTCCGAATCTCGAAGGCGCCGTGTTTATGGCGATCTCGCAGTCGGGCGCGAGCCCTGACCTGCTCGCTACCGTGCGCGCGGCGAAAGATGCGGGCGCCATGGTCGTCGCTCTGGTGAATGCGGAATCGTCGCCGCTCGCGCAGGCTGCGGACTTCACCATCCCGCTGTGTGCCGGAATCGAGCGCAGTGTCGCCGCGACGAAATCCTACATCGCGTCCCTCTCGGCAATCATTCAACTGGTGGGAAGCTGGGGCCGCGACGCGCAGCTGCTGAGCGCGCTCTCGGGCGCACCCGCCCTCCTCGAGCGAGCGTGGCAGTTGGATTGGACTGCCGCCGTCGCGCGCTTGCGGTTTGCTACTGACCTCTATGTGATTGGCCGGGGCCTGGGCCTGGGTGTCGCGCAAGAGGCGGCTCTGAAGTTCAAGGAAACCTGCGGCCTGCACGCCGAGGCGGTGAGCTCGGCTGAAGTGCGACACGGCCCCATGGCGCTCATCCGGGCAGGATTTCCAGTGCTGATGTTTGCTCAGAATGATGAAACACTGAGCGGCGTCGAGGCGTTGGCCACCGAGTTGGCTGCACGTAGCGCGGATGTCATGTTCGCCGGCGCCCGGGCGCCCCGAACCATCTCTCTGCCGACCGAGGCGGGGAATCCGGTCATCGAGCCGATGCTCATTGTGCAAAGTTTCTACCGTATGGTGAATGCCCTGGCGCTCGCTCGCGGACGTAACCCCGATAAGCCTCCCTATCTGAATAAAGTGACCGAGACCGTTTGATGGCTGTCGCGTTGGTTAATGGGCGGGTGCTGTCCGATGACGGCTTGATTGGTGGAAAGTGCGTGCTCCTCAATGAAGGCCGCATTGTCGACCTCGTGGCCGAGTCCGACCCCCGGTGCCAGGCGGCGCAGCGCTACGACTTGCGGGGCCAACTGCTGTTACCCGGATTCATTGACTCGCAGGTGAATGGCGGCGGCGGGGTACTCTTCAACGACGCGCCCAGTGTCGATACCATCCGGGCTATTGGACAGGCGCATCGGAGATTCGGCACGACCGGTTTTTTGCCGACACTCATCAGCGCGGACCTGGACGTTGTCGCTCGCGCTATCGCGGCGGTCCAGGGAGCGATCCAGGCGGGTGTCCCGGGAGTGCTCGGGATTCACATCGAGGGGCCCTTCCTGAATGTCGTGCGCAAAGGGGTGCACGATCCTGCGAAACTGCGTGAGTTGGATACCAGCGCTGTTGGGCTGCTGACGTCGCTACGAGGCGGAAAGACGCTCGTGACGCTGGCGCCTGAGATGACCACACCGGAAATTATCGAGAAGCTCGTCAAGGCGGAAGTCGTGGTGTCCGCAGGTCATACTAACGCGACGTACGCGGAGATCGGGACTGCCCTGACTCACGGACTCACCGGATTCACGCATCTCTTCAACGCGATGTCGCAGCTGACAGGGCGGGAGCCTGGCGTCGTCGGCGCCGCCCTGGACGATCAAAGGAGTTGGTGCGGCATCATCGTGGACGGTGAGCACACCGACCCCGTGGTGCTACGTATCGCGCTCCGCTGCAAGCCACACAGCCGATTCATGCTCGTTACTGACGCTATGCCGAGCGTCGGCACGAGTCAGACTTCATTCGACCTTCAGGGACGGAAGATCACGGTATCCGGCACAGTGTGTGTGGACGAGGATGGTCGCCTTGCGGGGTCCAACATCGACATGGCGAGTTGCGTGCGCAATGCGGTGAAGATGCTTCACCTGCCCTTGCCCGAAGCCGTGCGCATGGCCAGCCGCTACCCTGCTGAATTCCTGGGACTGGCGCACGAGACGGGGCGCATCCGGGCCGGGTATCGCGCCAACCTGGTGTTGGCGGATGAGGAGCTCAACGTCCTGGAGACTTGGGTCGACGGGCGAACGTCGACCGAGGATGGCATCAGCCACTGAGTGGCCGAGGCCTCCTCCAGGGCGGCCGGGCACCCTAACCTTCTGGGGACTGGAAACCCTTGGCGCGATAGGTCAGGACGAGGGTGTCACGCACCCCTTGATCGGCGTCAGGTTGGATCGGAGTGGTTTCGTGGATGACCCGGGCGTCGTCCATGAGCAGCATTGACCACGGTTCTTGCATTGTGAAACGTACGCCGGAAGGGCCGCTGGCGTCGAAGACGTGAGTTTCACCGCCGCGGATGTTGCGGCGGCCGGCGAGGATCACCGCGACAAAGTCGACACCATCGCGATGAGCCCCCTCGGGTGTAGGACGGCCGATGCCATTCGCGGTGTCGATGCGAAACTGATGGGCTTCGATAAACCACTGCTCGACAGGGCGAACCTGTTCGAACAGCAATCCGATCGACGCCAGCAGTTTTCCCCAAACCGGCGCGGTCAGGATCTCCGGCTCGATCGGCTCAAACCAGCGCTCGAGCCCGCCGTGAAGCGCGTTGTACGAAGTGGGCTGCCAGTGGGGCCTACGCGGCACGGCGGTTAAGACGCCCGATGAGAAAGTCTGCACGAAGCAGCTATGCCGCCGCGAGCGGTACTTGCCGCCGTCCCTCAGGTATGTGTCGCGCGGCAGTCGGGCCCAGGCGTCGCGCAGGACGTTGAGCTGCGCCAGGTCGACATGTAAGAGCGTCGCCGTGTCGGCGGGCGAAAGAAACGCGTAGCCGGTGTCGGCGAGGCGAGCGACGGTTTCAGATCGAGGGCTACTTTCTGGCATAAGCGTTTGTACCATCGGCGCGGGGGGCGCGCTACGCCGGCGGGCCCAGACGCAGGCGCTCCCTGCCCGGTCCTCGGGCCGCCACGGACCGGGGCACGCTCTAAATCTGTTGACCCGCTCCCTCCCGGGCGATCCGGTTCAGGGTCTCCGTCGTCTGCGGATCGGCCGGGAAAAACGATTCGATCGCCAACTCGGCGAGGGTAACGTCGAGCGGTGTGCCGAACACCGTGGTGGTGCTGAAGAACGAGAGCACTCCGAACTCGGTGCGCAGACGGAATGGTACGACTACCCCGCCGTAATCGACCTCGCCGGTAGATTTCGTGTCGCCGTCGGACTTGGAGATCAACGGATAGGCTTCCAGCTCGGCCAGCAACTCCATCAGGATGGGATCGGCGGTGGCGGCAATTTGTTGTCGCAAACGCATCAGGACGTGAGTGCGCCACTGTGTGTAGTTCTCGACTCGCGGGCCAAGCCCGTCCGGGTGAAGGCTCAATCGCAAAGCGTTGACTGGAGGTTGCAGCAGCCGTGGGTCGACGCCGGCGAGCAGCAGGTTGACTGGCGCATTAGCCGAAACCATCGTCCAGTGTCGGTCTACCGCCAGAGCCGGATAAGGGCTGTGACCCGCAATGACCAGATCGACCGCGGCGCGGGCCTGGCGCAGGGCCGGATCATCGAGGCGTCGCTCGGAATACATAGGTGCGTAACCCGCCGATAGCAGCAAGGCATTGCGTTCACGCAGCGGAACTTCGAGCCGTTCCGCCAAGCGAAGCAGCATGGCGCGGCTCGGGACGGAGCGCCCCGTCTCCAAAAAACTGACGTGTCGGGCCGAGATGTCCGCGGCTCCAGCCAATTCGAGCTGGCTCAGGCGTCGACGCTCGCGCCAGATGCGGAGCAGGCCTCCGACGGGCGTCGCGGGAGTGGCCGCGGCGGCCGTGGCATTGGCGGCCGCCGCGGTAGCGCCAGTTGCCGCAACGGCGACGATGCGGGCGGTGTTTGATTTGCTTCCGGCAGAGGGGGTATCCATGCCCCTATCGTATTACAGCCCGATCAGGGCACCAATTACCTCAGAGGTAAGCGGCACCAGGGCAGCTTGACACGCCGAAGTAAGCGACACGGATCGTCGCACTCCCCGCCCCCTACCTCTCAGGTAATCGACTCGCGCTTCGGCTCCACTGACTATGACCCCCGCCACTCAAACATCACCATCGGAGAGGATCATGTCGAACGCCACCACCACCAATCTGGTCACCCGTTTCACCACACCATCGTCTCTGCTTCGCAAGGCTCTGTTGGCGGACGCCTTGCTCTCAGGGATCACTGGACTCGCCCTGGCACTTGCCGCGGCGCCCCTTGCGACGCCCTTCGGACTCGCCGTCGGACTGTTGCGATGGTCCGGGTTGATTCTCATTCCCTATGCGGCATTCGTGGCGCGACTCGGAACGCGCGACCGAATTCAACGTCCGTTGGTTTTCGCGGTGGTCGCTTGCAACGGGTTGTGGGCTCTCGACAGCGTGCTGTTGTTGGTTACCGGTTGGATCGAGCCCACCGTCCTGGGTGAAGTGTTCGTGGTCGGGCAGGCACTGGTCGTCGCGGTGCTGGCCGAGTTGGAGTTCATCGGACTGCGGCGCTCGACGCTGGTAGAGGCACACGCGCGACGTTGAGCGAGGGCGGGAGGCGGCCCCCCGCGCGCAGCAAGCGCGAACGGGGCCGCCGGTCGGGCGCGCAATTTGCTTCCCTCGTTACTCCGAAAACCTGCGTGCGCCCCGGTGCGAGCGCGCAATCTATAACGGAGGGTCCATGAGCCACATTTCGCAGATCGAGAAAATCCGTGAACGCGCCCGTCAGCACATCACCGAGGGGGCTGTCACGGAGGACTACAAGCTCGACCGCAAGCAGGCGATTTCCATCTTGAACGAGGCACTCGCGACCGAGATCGTCTGCGTACTGCGCTATAGCTTCCACTACTTCATGGCCACCGGGATCCACTCTCAGGCCGTCAAGGCGGAGTTCAAGGAACACGCCAGGGAAGAGCAAGAGCACGCCGAGCGCATCGCTGAGCGCATCAAGCAACTGGGCGGCAAGCCGGAGATGAACCCGGCCATTCTCACCGATCGCAGCCACAGCGAGTATCGGGAAGGCACGTCACTCGCCGACATGATTCGGGAAGACCTCATCGCAGAGCGCATCGCAATCGAGACCTATCGGGAGATCATCAAGTTCTTCGGCGACCGCGACCCGACCTCTCGGATCATGATGGAGGAGATCCTTTCCAAAGAGGAGGAGCACGCCGACGACATGGCCGACCTGCTGTTTGCCGTCGAGCCGGCGACCGGGGAAGGGACGCGACCGCTGTATGCTGCCGATGAAGTGCCGGGAAGCGGCAATGGGGGCAAACAGAAGGGGAAGACGGACCCCAACAAGCCCGCTGGGTCGGTATCGGGCGTACCGGGCACGAGGCCTAGCTAAGGGTTGCGAGTTGACCTCACCCGCGTGAGGTCAACTTCAGCAGTCACAAACGGCTCCTCGCCAGATGTCCGCGCCAGAATGCCGCCATCTGGCGCCAGGACCCACCCGCTCCCGCCAGCGGTATTGTTATGGCCACCGCGGGAGGACGAAACGCAAAACGCCCCGGATTCCAACGCCGCCGCGCGGCCGCCTGAAAGCCACTCCTCGTTCGACGCTGCGCACTCGGCAGCGTCCACCGAACGGTCCATGCGCGGAATGGCGATGAGGTGCACTTTGTCTTGCCCGTAAGTACTAGCCCCTTCCGGAACCCACAGCTCGAGTCCAATGAGCATGCCAACACGCACGGCACCCACCGTCGCTGACTCGAAGTCCGGGACCGCCTTCTGATACCAGGTGGTCTCCCAGAAGCCGTCTTCATTCGAAAGGCAGCTCTTCACGTGAATCGTTTCGGTAATCCCCTCATCCTCGTTCCACACGAAGCCAGCACTGTAGCGCAGGGCTCCGAAGTCCACCGGACGCGTGCCCAGCGCCACCGCCGGCATGAGCTCGGATAGCCGCTTTTCCCAGGTGTCGTGGGCGGCGACTGCAGCGCGCCAGATCCCCGCATCGAATTCCCGAGGCGTTGGAAACCAGGGGAAAAACGGCATTTCGGGCAGCAGGACGAGATCGCTCCGTTGCGCTTTCACGTGCGCCACGAGGCGGTCCCAGTCCGCCGCGAAGGCCTCGCGCTCATTATGTAACTGGCAGACCGTGACTTTCATACCGGCGGACAACCAGCATGGATCGTGCCGACCGGCGAGTACAGATGGCACGCTACACGGACAATACCCCGCTCACCGCCTTGGCGACCCGCTCCGGCGTGAGGCCGAATAGCTTGAACAACTCGCCGGCGGGCGCGGACTCGCCGAAGCGGTCTATTCCGACGACTGTGCCGGTGCGGCCTACGTACTTGTGCCAGAGATCCGGCACTCCGGCTTCGACGGCAACGCTGGGAAGCAACGGAGGCAGCACGCCGTCGCGATAATTTCCGTCCTGTCGATCGAACACGGTCGTGGAGGGCATCGAAACGACTCGCACCGGGATACCCTGCTGCGTCAGCATCCTCTGGGCTTCGACTGCCACGGACACCTCGGAACCCGTGGCGATAATCACAGCGTGTGGCTCACTTTCCGGCTCAACGAGCACATAACCGCCACGCCGAATGTTGCCGGCCATCTCGAAGGGCCGCTTCTGGAACGGCAGATTCTGTCTGCTGAACACCAGGCAGGTCGGACCGTCCGCCCGCTCCAACGCTGCCGCCCAGGCGGCAACGGACTCCTCCGTGTCACACGGCCTCCAGACGTCGAGATTCGGAATCAACCTCAAACAAGCGAGATGTTCGATAGGCTGATGCGTGGGGCCGTCCTCGCCCAGCCCGATGGAATCGTGCGTAAACACGAAGATCGAGCGGATGCGCATCAACGCTGCCATTCGCAGGGCACTACGGCAGTAATCGGAGAACGTCAGGAAGGTACCGCCGTAAGGAATAAATCCTCCGTGCAGGGCGAGCCCGTTCATGATCGCCGCCATTCCAAACTCACGCACCCCGTAGTGGAGATAGTTTCCTCCCGAGTTGCGCGTGACGGCGCGGGAACCCGACCACAGCGTCAGATTCGAGCCAGCCAGGTCCGCCGAGCCACCCACCAGTTCAGGCAACGCAGGCGCGAGCCCTTCGATCACGTCCTGAGAAGCTTTCCGGGTCGCGATGGTCTGTGCCGTCTCTCGCACCTTCGCCAGCAAGCCCTCGACACGCTTATCCCATTCGTCGGGCAATTCGCCGCGCCAACGCCGCTGCAACTCGCGCTCCTCCGCGGGATACGCCTCAGCATATTGCCCCAGCCGGAGCCGCCACGTTCCCTCAGCAATCGCGCCGGTATCCCGCGCGTCCCACGCTTCGTATACCTCCTGCGGAACTTCGAACGGCGCATGGTGCCAACCTAACTGCGCTCGCGCGGCCGCAATCTCCTTATCGCCCAGCGGCGCGCCGTGCGACTCATGTGTGCCCGCCTTCGTAGGAGCCCCTTTGGCGATCGTTGTCCTGCAACAGATCAGCGAAGGCTGCGAGCGTGCCGCCTTGGCGACGTAGATCGCGCGCTCAACATCTTCGCTGTCATGACCGTCAACATCGCGAACCACATGCCAACCGTACGCCTCGAATCGTTTCGGCGTGTCGTCGGTAAACCAGCCCTCGACATGGCCGTCGATGGAGATCCCGTTATCGTCATAAAACGCGATGAGCTTGCCCAGCCCGAGAGTCCCCGCCAGCGAGCACGCCTCGTGCGAAATGCCTTCCATCAGGCATCCATCACCCAGGAATACGTACGTGAAATGCGAGACGATCTCGAACCCTGGCCGGTTGAACTGGTCTGACAGCAGCTTTTCCGCGATCGCCATACCGACGGCATTCGAGATCCCCTGCCCCAACGGCCCGGTGGTCGTTTCCGCGCCTGGAGTCAGGCCGTATTCCGGATGACCCGGGGTCTGTGAGTGAAGCTGCCGGAAGCGCTGGATCTGCGCCATCGGCAAGTCGTAACCGCTCAGATGCAGCAACGCGTACAACAGCATCGAGCCGTGTCCATTGGACAGGACGAAGCGATCGCGATCCGGCCAGCGTGGATTCGCGGGGTTATGACGCAGGTGACGCCGCCACAACACCTCGGCGATCTCAGCCATCCCCATCGGCATGCCCGGATGTCCGGAATTCGCCTTCTGCACGGCGTCCATTGCCAGAACACGCAGGACATTCACCACATCCCGGCGCGCTGCCGTGGTACCGGGAACTGCTTTGATTTCGGGGACGGCGCTCATACTCGGGTTTCCTCCAGTTGTAGTGCGGCTGAGTGCAGCGACTCGAGTTGGTCCAGCCCCAGGTACTTCGCTCCGATCCGGATCTCATCGACGGCGTACAAGGGCCGCTCGGGATCGGCCAGCGATGTCAGAACCACGTCGGCGGCACTGAAATTCTGGCCAATGGTCCATAAGCTCGGCGTCGCGACGGTAAACAGGCCGGCGGCTTTCGCCGAGCGCACGCCTATCTCGGAGTCCTCAAATGCAATCGCCCGCTGCGCGGGTACGCCGAGCCGCTCGAGGGCGAAGTTGTATATGTCGGGCGCCGGTTTCTTTCTTGGAACGACGTCCCCCGTGGCAATCACGTCGAACCACCCAACGGCATCGCTCCCAAAGCTCGCCGTGAGCAGCGACTCCACATTCTCCGGCGACGTGGTCGAAGCGATCGCAAGCTTCAGACCGGAATTGCGCGCTTCCATGATCAGACGCCGAACCCCGGCACGGGGGTGTAAATGGCCGAGGGCCACGAGCTCCTGGTAGAGCCGGGTTTTCGTGGTGTGGATCTGCGGGATGAGACGTAACAAGTGGCCACGCTCCGCCGCCGAAACCCGTTGCTGGCTGAGGTAGCTCGCCATGCGCTCCTTACCACCGGTGGTCTGCAGAAGCTCGGCGTACAGAGCAGGCCCCCAGCGCCAATTGACGCCGCAGGCAAAGAAGGCTTCGTTGAAGGCCTGACGATGCAACTCTTCGGTATCGGCCAAAGTTCCGTCGACATCGAAGATGAGCGCTTCGAGATCACTCCGCGACATCAAAAACTTCATCGCCGTGCTCCCACCAATCCCCGCGCCTGCGACTCCTTCTTGCATTCGAGCAGGCGCCAGATCATGGGTGTGAAAATGAGTTGCATGGCCAGGTCCATTTTCCCTCCAGGGCAGACAATGGTGTTCGGACGGGACATGAACGAGTCGTGCAGCATCGACAACAGGTACGGGAAATCGATCCCGTGGGGGTTCGCGAAGCGGATTACCAGAAAGGATTCGTCTGGCGCCGGAATGAAGCGCGCCACGAAGGGGTTCGACGTGTCGACGACCGGGACGCGTTGAAAGTTGATGTGCGTGCGCGAGAACTGCGGGCAGATGTAATTCACATAGTCGTGCATGCGGCGAAGAATGGTGTCGGTCACCGCTTCGGCCGAGTACCCGCGAGTGGCCTTGTCGCGATGGAGCTTCTGGATCCATTCGAGATTGATGACGGGCGTGACCCCGATGAGCAGGTCGACATGCCGCGCAACATCCACCTCCTCCGTCACCACGGCACCGTGCAGTCCCTCATAGAACAACAGGTCCGTCTCCGGCGGTACGTCTTCCCACTCCGTGAATGTCCCGGGCTTCTGCTGGTAGCGAGCCGCCTCCACGTCATCGTGGAGATATTTCCGGATCCGGCCGCGGCCAGTCTCGCCATAACCACTGAACAGTTCCTGGAGCTCGGCGAAGAGGTTGGCATCGGGTCCGAAATGGCTGAACTGGTGATCGGCACGCGCCACGGCGTCCGCCATCCGTTCCTTCATCTCCAGCCGGCTGTACCGATGGAAACTGTCGCCTTCCACGAATGCGGCACGGATGTGCTCACGGCGGAATATCTGCTCGAACGTCTTACTCACCGACGTCGTCCCGGCACCGGAGGAGCCGGTCACCGCAATGACAGGATATCTGGCCGACATAGCAAACTACCTCCGCGCTTCACGCATGGGTCGTCTTGAAGAGTCCCCGGGTCCCGAACAGGGGCGCATCGAATTCGAAGTCGTTGTGATCGCGGTGATAGCGCTCGATCCTTTCGACCTCCTCCCGCGCGCCGAATACGAAGCTGATTCGCTGGTGCGCGCTCTCCGGCACGATGTCGAGAATCGGGCGATGTCCGGTGCTGGCACGACCACCCGCCTGCTCGACGAGAAAGCCGATGGGATTCGCTTCGTACAGCAGTCGCAGTCGTCCGGGCTTGGTCAGGTCCTTACGGTCGCGCGGGTACATGAATACACCGCCACGCATCAGGATCCGATGTGTTTCGGCCACGAGAGAGGCAATCCAACGCATGTTGAAGTCCCTTGCCCGCGGCCCGCTCTGCCCCGCCAGGCATTCATTCACGTAGCGCTTGATGGCAGGCTCCCAATACCGTGAGTTGGAAGCGTTGATCGCGAACTCGGACGTTTCCTCCGCAATCCGCAGGTTCGGATGGGTCAGCATGAACTCACCGATCTCACGGTCGAGGGTAAATCCGTTGACTCCGCAACCCGTGGTCAGCACGAGCATGGTGGCAGGCCCATAAATGGCATAGCCCGCGCAGACCTGCGTCACACCGGGCTGGAGGAAGTCCTTCTCCGTCGGCTCAGCAACACCATCCGGACACCGCAGTACGGAGAAGATGCTGCCAACCGAGACATTCACGTCGATGTTCGACGAACCGTCGAGCGGATCGAACAGCAGTAAGTATTTGCCACGCGGGTATTCGCCCGGAATCGTATAAGGCGCTTCACGCTCCTCCGACAGCATTCCCGCGAGCTGCCCACCCCATTCGTTAGTACGCACGAAAATATCGTTCGCCATCACATCGAGCTTCATCTGCGCTTCGCCCTGGACATTGACGGAGCCGGCTTCGCCGAGGATGTTGGCCAACTCGCCCTTGCCGATAAGGGTGGCGATACGCTTGCATGCGAGACGGACGTCGTTCACGAGTGCCGTGAAACTTCCCGTGGTCTGACCGTCCGTGGCAGCATTCGCGCGACGCTGCTCTTCGATGAGAAATCGCGTGAGGGTTTTTGTGTTTGTTACTTTCCCCGCGCTCGTCATGTTGTGCTCTCCTGATCCGAAAAGACGCGACTCGCCCTGATATCCGCCGCCTCGAGAGTCATGAGATCGTCCCGGGAGACCGCCCCGCGATCGTCGCGACTCAACAGCCGGCTCGCCTGCCTGAGGCGGGCACGATCGAGCGCATTACGCACCGAGCGCGCGTTGGCAAAATGCGGCCGTCCTTTACGGCGCTCGATGTATTCCCGAAAGGCCACATCCGCCGCCGGGCTCAGCCGGTACTGCATGCGCTCGAGCATCAGGCGGGCGATGGCGGCTAACTCATCCGGCGTGTAATCCGGAAACTCGATGTGATGGGCAATCCGCGACGACATGCCCGGATTACTGCGGAAGAAAGTACTCATCCGATCCGGGTAACCCGCCAGGATCACTACCAGGTCCTCGCGTTGGTTTTCCATGACCTGCAGCAGGATCTCAATGGCCTCCTGGCCATAATCCCGCTCGTTCTCGGGCCGGTAGAGGTAATAAGCCTCGTCGATGAACAGCACGCCGCCCATCGCCCGTTTCAACACCTCACGGGTTTTCGGCGCGGTATGCCCGATGTACTGGCCTACCAGATCGTCGCGTGTCACTGCCGTGAGCTGGCCCTTCCGTACATACCCGAGCCGGTGGAGGATCTGCGCCATGCGCAGCGCGACGGTGGTCTTACCGGTCCCGGGATTGCCGGTAAACGACATGTGGAGGGAAGGAGCACCGGCGCTGAGCCCCAGGTCCCGGCGCAGGCGATCGATCAGCAACAGCGCGGCAATATCCCGAATCCGACCCTTGACGGGTGCGAGCCCGACCAACTCGCGATCGAGCCCCTCCAGGACGTCACCGACGTGAGAGTCCCGGAAAGCGGCGTCGAGATCGAGAGTCTCCGTCACCTCTGAGACGCCCTGCTTTGGATTCAGCGATGCATTCATACGCGCGCACCCCCCTCAACGCCGGCTCCGGCCTCAGTAGCGCTCGCCTTCCGGGCGATCGGTGGAGTAGGAATGAGTCGTGTATCGCACGGCTCGTCCCGGCCCTTCCTGCCGCTCGAGCCGGAAGCCCGGCTCCTTGGTAGGCCGGCCCACAATGAACGAGAGACGCAGCGACTCACGGCCATGCGTCGAGTCGAACGCGTTCAGCTTGATGTAGTGCTCCGGGAATGTCTGCCGGCAAGCGCGCAGCTCTGTCAGAATGCCAGCAGCATCCCGGATGTCAAACATTGGCGTCCCGAACATCTCCCAATACGAGTTACGCGGATGCGGATCGTCGGTGTACTCGATCGAGACCGCCCAGCCATTTTGCAGGCAATACTCCACCTGGCTGCGGATCTGCTCGTCGTTGAGGTCCGGGAGAAACGAGAAAGTGCCTTGCGTAAGTTTCATGTGATGCTCCAGCGTCAGGCCGCGGCGGTTGCAGTGGGCACGAAGTCCGGCGTGTCGGTACTTTCATAGTTGAAAGTAATTTCGCCCCAGACGTCGAGCGCTGCCCGCAAGGGCGCGCAGTGCCGGGCCGCCTTGACGAGAATGTCCGGACCTTCATTCCAGATATCCCGCCCCTCGTTACGAGCCAACACCATCGCCTCGAGTGCAACTCGATTCGCGGCCGCCCCGGCGGCAATGCCCATCGGATGCCCAATGGTGCCGCCGCCGAACTGCAGCACTACATCCTCGCCGAGGTAATGGAGCAACTGATGCATCTGTCCCGCGTGAATGCCACCGGAGGCAACAGGCATCACACCACGCAAACCGGCCCAATCCTGCTCGAAGAAAAGTCCGCGTTGTAAATCCACCGGGTTGTGCCCCTCGCGGAGCACGTTGTAGAACCCCTGTACCGAATTCGGATCGCCCTCGAGCTTGCCGACCACAGTGCCGGCGTGGATGTGATCGACACCCGCGAGGCGCATCCACTTCGAGATAACGCGGAAAGACACTCCGTGGTTCTTCTGCCGCGTGTAGGTGGAGTGACCCGCGCGATGCAGATGCAGAATCATGTCGTTGCGGCGGGCCCAGTTGGACATCGACTGGATCGCGGTATAGCCGATGACCAGGTCGATCATGACAATCACGGAGCCCAGTTCCTTGGCGAACTCGGCGCGCTCGTACATGGCCTCCATGGTCCCGGCCGTCACATTCAGGTAGGTCCCCTTTATCTCTCCGGTCGCGGCCTGGGCCCGGTTCACGGCTTCCATGCAATAGAGGAAGCGGTCGCGCCAGTGCATGAAGGGTTGGGAATTGATGTTCTCGTCATCCTTGGTGAAGTCGAGCCCGCCCTTCAACGCCTCGTAGACCACCCGGCCGTAATTCTTTCCCGACAAACCCAGTTTCGGCTTTACGGTGGCGCCCAGCAGCGGGCGGCCAAACTTATCGAGACGCTCGCGCTCCACGACAATGCCGGTGGGCGGGCCGTTGAACGTCTTCACGTACGCCGCGGGGAAGCGCATATCCTCGAGGCGCAGAGCCTTCAGGGGCTTGAAGCCAAACACGTTGCCAATGATCGAGGCGCTGACGTTGGCAATGGAGCCGGGCTCGAACAGATCGAGGTCGTAGGCGATGTAGGCGAAATACTGGCCGGGTGAGCCGGGAACCGGGTCGACCCTGTAGGCCTTGGCGCGATAGCGGTCGCAGGCGGTCAGCCGGTCGGTCCATACCACCGTCCAGGTGGCCGTGGAGGACTCACCGGCCACCGCCGCGGCGGCCTCGGTCGCCTCGACACCGTCCTGGGGCGTGATTCGGAACATCGCCAGGACGTCGGTGTCCTTTGGAACGTAGTCGGAGTCCCAGTAGCCCATCTGTGCGTACTTCAGTACGCCGGCCTTGTAGCGTGCGGCGCCCGTCTTGGCGGTAACTCGCTCGTCGGTGGCTTTCATTCCGTCATCCTCTCGGCATTGGTTTCGCGTGCAACCATCGTGGCTCTTGATTCTCATTAGGTCTAGTTAGATATTGTTCGCCTCTGCATAAGATTGTCTTATTCATGAAAAATATGACTTTGCGGCAAATGCGGGTATTCGCGGCGGTGGCGCGGCACCTGTCGTTCACCCGGGCGGCGCGCGAGCTGCACCTCACGCAGCCCGCCGTATCCCAGCAGGTGAAGCTCCTCGAAGCGGAGGTCGGACTGCCGCTGTTCGAGCAGCTCGGGCGCAAAGTGCACCTTGCCCCCGCCGGCGTCGAACTGCTGCGCTACACCGAGCAGGCGATGGAACTGCTACGGCAGGCGAGCGAGTCACTCGCTGCGATGCGTGGCCTGAAGCGTGGAGTGTTGAAGCTGGGGGCGGTCAGCACCGCGAAGTACTTCGCGCCCTCCCTGTTGTCAGCCTTCACGCCCGCCTATCCCGAAGTCACGATCAAGTTTGCCGTCGGCAACCGTGAAGAGATCATCCAACAGTTGGCCGCGAACGAAATCGACCTGGTGATCATGGGACGGCCGCCACGTGAGTTGGAAACGGTGGCCGAGCCGTTCGCGAAACACCCGCTCGTACTCATAGCGTCGCCCACTCACCCGTTGGCCACGAAGCGCCGCATCCGGCTCAATCAGCTCGAGGCGGAGCATTTTCTTATCCGCGAGGAAGGCTCGGGAACACGCGCCTCGATGGAAAGGGTCTTTGGCGAGCGGGGCTTTCCCTTCCGGGTCTCGATGGAAGTCAGCAGCAACGAAACCATCAAGCAGGCGGTCATGGCCAATATGGGCATCAGCTTCATCTCGTCCCATACCGTGGGGCTGGAGCTCGCCGCCGGGAAACTCGTGATTCTCGACGTCGTCGGCCTGCCCATCATCCGCGACTGGTATGTTATCCACCTGCGTGACAAGACCCTGTCCCCGATTCCCGCCGCGTTCCGCGCGTTCCTGCTGGAGCACGGCGCGGGAATCATCCAGAAGGCGGTTGGCGATCTGCCGGCGCGCGTGCGCCGCGCGTAAGGATGCTGGACGACTCTTATGAAAATGACATTCCTCGCTTCGATCGCATGCTGCATGGTGATCCTATGCCCTGCATCCGCGGAGGCTGCCACGACTGAACTCAAGGTCGCGGGCGCGGACATCCGAGTCGATGTCGATGAGGGTGCCTTTCGTGGCGGTCCCAAGCCGATCATGGCGTGGATTACGCGCTCGGCCGAAATCGTCGCGCATTACTACGACAGGTTTCCAACAGCAACCCTACGGCTACACGTTGTGCCCGAAGACGGTGGCGGCGTGCGTACCGGCAAGACTTTCGGTTACGACGGCGGCGTCATCCGTGTGCAGGTGGGACGCGACGTCACCGAGGACGAGTTGAATAACGACTGGGTGCTGGTTCACGAGATGACCCACCTCGCCCTTCCCTATCTCGGAGATGATCACGCATGGCTCTCCGAAGGACTCGCGGTCTACATCGAAGGCGTCGCGCGGGTGCAGGCGGGCAACCGCACTCAACCGGACGTCTGGTCCGAAGAGATCCGCTCAATGCCGCGCGGGCTGCCGCAACCAGGGGACCAGGGGCTCGACCACACGCACACCTGGGGGCGGACCTACTGGGGCGGCGCGATGTTCTGCCTGCTGGCTGACGTGGAAATCCATCGCCGCACCCAGAACCGGTTCGGTTTGCAGGATGCGGTCCGCGCCATTTTGCGCGCCAGCGGAGGATTGATCGCCGAGTGGCCTATCGAGCGCGTCATGAAGACCGGCGACGCTGCTGTCGGCACCCCCGTGCTCGAGGACTTGTATGCGCAGATGAAGGATGCGCCCGTGACACCCGATCTGATGGGACTTTGGCGCAAGTTGGGAGTGGAGCCTGACGGCTCTTCGGTTCGGCTGATCGATGACGCGCCCCTGGCGGAAATCCGTCAGTCCATCATGCACTCGCGGGCCGCGTTTATTCCGGTGAGAAAAACGTCGTCATCACCGCCGTAATGGCCAATACGATGACCATGATGGAGTATTCCGCAATCACAACGCGGCGAAAGCCGCGCCCCGCCTCAGGATTACCGCTCCCCAGACCCGGCCCGAGACGCCACTTGTTGAGAGCGGCGCAGCCCAGCAACACGGCGAATAGGCCCGTCTTCGCGATCAGAAGCTCACCATAAGGCCGCCTCAGGGCGGCAAAGTCCGGTAGCAGAATGGCCGCCATGGCGACACCCGCGACCAGGATCAGCGGCACCAGCCAGAAAGCCGCCAAGGAAAAAACCGCGACCACGCGCGCCACCCGCTCCCGGGACTCCCGCAGCGTGATCTGACACAACGGCCATAGGGCACCGAACCAGAAAGCAACAATGAGCACGTGAGCCAACAGCAGCTGCGCCAATATCCCCCGGTGACTGTTCGTCGAGGTGTGCCCCATGAGAGTGAAGGAAACCGCCACGAGAACGGCTCCGGTCACTGCCACGATGGTAAAGCCGCGCGCCGACAAGCGCTGCATCACGAATGCAACCGGCGAGCCGGCCACCGAAGAGGCAAAAAAGCGGCTAGCGGTGGCTTTCGCGGACACTGTCCGCATTCCGGCGATGATGAGCAGTAGTCCCAGCACTCTGACGGTAAAGGCACCCCCGAAGCTCGAAGACCACGCGAGGCTCTGCAGAGAACTGTCGAGCATGCCGGACATATCGCCGGCCATGCGCGCGGCTTCGATGGCGTAGTGCCCCGCGGCTGTAAGCAGTGCCGCAAGCGCAGTCACCCGGGCCAGCTTACGAACTCCAGGAAGCGAGACCGTCAGCGCCGGCCCGAATGCCGCTACGAAAAACACGGTGCCAGCCGCCTGAAGTTGCAGCACGAAGCTCAGCGCGCGCAGAACAACTGACAGGATGTCCGGCATCGGTCTATTTCAGTGTTGTGCCGGAGTGCCCGACACGGTGAAATGGATTTGCCCGGGAACCACATGGGTATCGTCGCCGACCACGTTCCAACTCAACACGTAGGCGCCCGGCTGGAGCTGTGGCAGGGGAACCGTGATATCGGGCGACGCCGCGGTGGGCAGCCCAGTGATCTTCTGCTTCGTCCCATCGGCCTTCTGAATCCAACAGGCCGTCAGGTGCGCGGGCTCGGAAAAGCTCAGCACCACGGTGGCGGGCGCGGTGCTGACCACACCGCCGTCCGCGGGAACCGCCTTTTTCAGATGCGCATGGGCCAGCGCCACGGTCGCCGCCAATGACAGCATCACTCCAGCCACTATTCTCATATACCGCATAGTTTAGTCTCCGGATCGAATCGCCATGTTAAAACCAGAGGTGCAGACCCGCGACGAGCTGCACTTCATCACTACCCTCACCGGCGGCTCGCGCCAGGTCGGCGGTAGAGCCGAACCGCTTGAACCACCCTACCCCCAGGTACGGCGCGAGCTCGCGACGCACTTCGTATCGTAAGCGCAGACTCAGCTCGAGATCAGACAAACCCGACCCCACCTCTCGCTCGGCATCAGATTTACCGTAGATATTGACCTCACCGTAAGGCTGCAGGATCAGTCGTTGCGTGAGCAGGAGGTCGTAATCCGCCTTCAACCGCACCGCCGTCCGGCCCTCCTCGCCGACGTAGAAGGTCGCTTCCGCGTCGAGCCAGTAAGGCGCGAGTCCTTGCAGCCCAAGCGCGGCCCAGGTACGAGCCGGGCCCCTGCCAAAATCCTGCCGGATTCCGCCTTGCGCATCCCACCAGCGCCCGACCACGCGATCGAAAAGGGCATCGACGGAGGCGTTGTGGGTCAGGCCCCCGACCCGTTCACCTTCGGTCTTTATCCACAGTTTGTTGTAATCCCCACCGTACCACCCCTGCGCGTCCCAGGCGCCCGCCGCACCTTCCTGCGCATCACGCCATTCAAACTGATCGAGCATCACTTTGCCGAAACGATGCGTGTCATCCATCTGCATCATCGACACCATTTCTTTGTAAGTCATGTCGCCCATCATCTGCCGCGGCGGGTCCGGTGGCACGTGGTCGGGGGCCGTGGTTGGGGGCGTGCTCGGGCTTGGGGTCGTTGGATAGGCCTGGGCGTAGACCTTCGACATGACCAAGAGAACAGCGCAGAGACTCGCCGCGGCGACTCTCACGCGCGAGGTCACGACATCCCTCCATGCGGTGCCGGCGGAGCACCGCCCGGCCTCTCCACATGCACCTCGCGGAACATGCCCGCCTCCATGTGATAGAGCAGGTGGCAGTGATAGGCCCATCGGCCGATGGCATCCGCGGTCACGCGATAACTCAGCCGTTGCGCCGGCTGGACGTTGATGGTGTGTTTACGGAACAGCACTTCGCCTTCAGGGCTTTCCACCTCGCCCCACATGCCGTGCAGGTGAATGGGATGGTTCATCATGCTGTCGTTGATGAGCACCAGGCGCAGACGCTCACCGTAGTTGAAGCGGAGCGGCTCGGCTTCGGAGAACTTCCGGCCGTCGAAGGACCATATGAAGCGCGCCATATGACCGGTCAGGTGCAGCACGATGTCGCGCCCCGGGGAGCGGGAATCGATGGGGCCATCCAGCGAGCGCAGATCCGAGTAAGTCAGCACCCGCCGGCCATTGTCACGCAAACCAACACCAGGATCGCCGAGATCGATACGCGGATCGGGGGCGACTGAATCGACGTTGGGACCCATCGAGTGGCCATGCCCCATTCCCATGTCCGCCATGGTGAGCAACTGGCGGGAATCCAGCGGCGGCACTTCCGCCTGCATTCCCGGACGCGGTGCCAACGTACCGCGTGCGTAGCCCGAACGGTCGATCGATTGCGCGAAGATCGTATAAGCGCGGTCCTCGCGAGGCTCGACCATGACGTCATAGACCTCCCCCGCCGCGATTCGGAACTCGTCCACGCTCACGGGCTCGATGTCCTGACCGTCGGCCGCGACCACGCTGAGTTTGAGACCTGGAATACGCACGTCGAAAAAGCTCATCGATGAGCCGTTGATGATCCGGAGCCGAACTCGCTCGCCCGGTTTGAAAACCCCCGTCCAGTTGCCGGCGGGAGAAATACCGTTCGTGAGATAGGTATAGGTATAGCCGGATACGTCAGCCAGATCGGTGGGGTTCATGCGCATCTCACCCCACATGCGCCGTTCCTCGATCGCTGGCTTCAGACCCTGTTTGCGCACGGAGTCGACGAAATCGGCGGCAGTTCGTTGTCCGAAGTTGAAATACTCGCTTTCCAGTTTGAGCGTTCGGTACAGGTGCTCCGGGTCGCTATCCGTCCAATCGGACAACAACACGACATGCTCGCGGTCGGCGGCATGGCGCTCGGCACGCCGTGGCTCGATGACGATCGGGCCGTAGAGGCCAACCTGCTCCTGGAAGCGTGAATGGCTGTGATACCAGTAAGTGCCGGACTGGTTGACGCGGAAGCGATATTCAAAAGTCTCACCGGGTGGAATGCCGGCGAAGCTCAGACCAGGAACGCCGTCCATGTCGGAGGGAACGATGACTCCGTGCCAGTGGAGTGAGGTCGGAACGTCGAGCCGGTTTTTGACACGGACGGTAATGGTGTCGCCCTCCCGCCAGCGCAGGAGAGGCCCGGGGACCTGGCCATTGACCGCGGTGGCCATCCGCCTGGAGCCGGTGAAGTTCACTTCGAGTGCGCTGACTTCGAGGTTGAACTCGGTGCCGGACAGGACGGCGCGTGGCTCGTCGCCCGCGGCCACTCGTCGGGAGGGCAGCGCCGCCGTAGCCAACACGCCCGACAGTCCCTGGACGAAGCGCCGGCGGGTCAGGCAGAAAGGGGCCAGCGCCGAACTGGGCCCGAAACGGGATTTTTCCATCGCACTCACTCGCTCGACCAACACATGAGAACGCTTGCACGTCACGGTCCTTGCGGGCACCGGATAGCTTTGGAAGCGTCGTTTATAGAGCCAGCCAGATACGGCCGGCTAGAGGTCAGGAGGCTATGGGCGGACGGAAATGAGTGTCGGTAGGAGCAACGGCAACGCGTGTTGCACGAATCGGGTGCACAACGGCGGTAGCCGAAGCGCCGCGTATCGCGGACACGTTGAAGGCGAGAGGCACGTCGCCGCATTGCCCTTGGCAGCCGGACGACTTGCAGCACTCATGCTTGTCGGCGGGCTTTGACGTGTCGTGCCCTGGGGCAGATGCGTTGTGCATCGCGCAGGAGTCATCGCTGCTGTTAGCCGCGCTGCTCTCGTGCGCAGGCGCCGGCGGCGCCGACATGGCAGACGCGTACGCGACGCCGACCTGCATCCCCAGCGCAAGCTGGAACGCCAGGAGAGTAAACAGAAGACGGGCTAGGGATAGAACACGCACCCGAGCAGCCTACTCAATTCACAAGTCATTGTCTAAATCCGGCCCGCAGATTTAGACCGCGGCCGGTGTCGAGCGTGAAAACGGCCGACATCGAGTGTGACCACTCGAGCCGACCGCACTCAGAAGCGAAAGCTCGCTCAGAAGAGCGAGCTCGCTAAGACCCAAAGCTCAGTACGACCCGGTGCGGCGTCCCGAGGAACGGCCACCACTATTGGTGTTGCCGTTCACAGCGCCCGGCCGGCCGTGTCCGTGGCTCGAGCTGTTGCCGTTTCCGTGAGTACGCCGTGCGTCGTTGCTCTGACCGCGGCGCGGGTCATGTCCCTGCGCCTGACCCGCATGGCTGTTGCCGTTGGCTTGATTGCCATTTGCCTGGCCACCGTTGCCGCTACGACCGCTGTCGCTACGATAACCGCCACCGCCAGTACCGCTGCGACCGCCGCCGCCGCGATAGCCGCTTCCGCCGCCACCGTTACGACCAGCGCCGCCGCTGCTACGACCACCACCACCGTGGCGACCCTCACCCTGACGCCGAGGAGGACGATCTTCCCCACTCGACCCGGCCGGCGACACGCCAATCGGATACTCGGGCAGCGCAGCAAACGGTATTGAGCGCCGTAGCACCCGTTCGATGTCCCGCAGCAATGAACCTTCATCCGGAGCAACCAGCGACACGGCGAAGCCCGTACCACCGGCACGCGCCGTGCGGCCTATGCGATGCACATAGTCCTCCGGCACATTCGGCAACTCGTAGTTCACGACGTGCGGAAGCTCTTTGATATCGAGCCCGCGTGCGGCGACTTCGGTCGCCACCAGGGCCACGACCTTGTTGTCCTTGAAATCCGCCAGCGCGCGCACTCGCGCACCCTGGCTCTTGTTGCCGTGAATCGCTGCGGAGCGGATGCCGTTGGCCTCCAGCTGCTGCGCGAGTCGATTGGCCCCATGTTTGGTACGCGTGAACACGAGCACCTGGTGCCAGTTGCCACTGCTGATGAGATGCGCGAGCAGGTGCCGCTTGTGATCCTTCGAGACGCGATAAGCGGTCTGCTCGACCCGATCGGCGGTAGCGTTGCGCGCCGCGACCTCAACCGTCACCGGATCACGTACAAAGCGCTTCGCGAGCTCACGGATATCTTCCGAGTAGGTCGCCGAGAACATGAGGTTCTGGCGCTGCGCCGGGAGGAGCTTGAGAATGCGGCGGATGGCGTGGATGAAGCCCATATCCAGCATGCGATCGGCTTCGTCGAGAACAAAACACTCCACGCCGCGAAGATCCACCGCGCGCTGCTCGGCGAGATCCAACAGGCGCCCGGGAGTCGCGATCAGGAGATCGCAGCCGGTGCGTAGCGCATGGATCTGGGGACCGATGCCCACACCGCCGAAGACCACCGCGGTGCGCAGGCTGACGTACTTTCCGTAGTCGCGGGCGCTTTCCGCCACCTGGGCGGCCAGCTCGCGCGTCGGAGTCAGGACCAGGGCGCGCGGCGTACGGCCGGACTGCTGCGACTCGGCGAGACGCTGCAGGATGGGCAATACGAACGCAGCCGTTTTACCGGTGCCGGTCTGCGCGCCGGCGATGAGATCGCGGCCGGAGAGCACGGCCGGGATGGCCTGGGATTGAATGGGACTGGGGGTGCTGTAACCTTTTTCGGAAACGGCACGCAAAAGCTCGGGCTTGAGCCCGAGTAGCTCGAATGACATTGAAACCTCTGTATCTGAAGCTCGCACGGCAGCGCCATAGCGGCTGCGGCGGTCAGAGGCGAGGTAAGGGTTGAATCGAAGTGCGCCGGAAGTGACAGACTGCGAGCGGACCAGGTGCTGACCGCGCACCTGTATATTCCAGCCGCCCAATGTACAGTGTTTGCCTTCCGCCGTCCAATCCGCACAATCAGGTCATGGCACTCATCACACTTCTCGATGCACACCTCGCCTTCGGCGACCGCCCTCTTCTGGATGGCGCGCAGTTCGCCGTGGAGACCGGCGAGCGGCTCGGCCTCATCGGCCGCAACGGCACTGGAAAATCATCTCTCCTGCGGATCAT
The DNA here is from genome assembly GCA_028293725.1 of Gammaproteobacteria bacterium. Next base: position 49,988 of record JAQGOE010000246.1, read on the forward strand.
CGCGGGCCTGGGTCACCTGGACGATGGGGAGCTGCAACAACAGCGCACCGTGCGCATCGCATTCGTCGAGCAGGAGCCCGAGCTGCCTCCCGCGGAAACACTGCGCGAGAGTCTGTTGGAGCGCGCCGGCTCCGCGAAGGGCGCGAACGGCACCGTGTTCGCCGAGTTGCACGCCGACGAGCGCGAGCAGTGGCGCCTGGAATCGCGTCTCACCGAGTTCCTGCATCGTTTCGAGCTGGACGAATCCCGATCGCCCGCCACCAGTTCCGGCGGCGAGCGCAAGCGCGCGGCCTTGGCCCTCGCCCTCACCTTGCAGCCCGACCTCCTGCTGCTCGACGAGCCCACCAACCATCTCGATATCCAAGGCATCGAGCGGCTGGAGGAGCTCCTGTTGAAAGTGCCGGCCGCGATTGTCATCACCCACGACCGTGCGTTCCTCGACCGGATCACGAGCCGGATCATCGAGCTCGATCGCGGCGTCATCCGCTCCTACCCCGGGAATTTCGCGGCCTACGAGGAGCGTAAGGACCAGGAGCTGGCGGCGGAGGAAGTGGTGCGTCGCCGCTTCGACAAGTTCTGGGCGCAGGAGGAAGTGTGGATCCGCAAGGGCGTGGAGGCGCGCCGGACGCGTAACGAAGGTCGTGTGAAGCGACTCGAGCGGCTCCGCAATGACCGCGCCGCGCGGCTCGACCGGCTGGGCAATGTCAGGATCAGCCTGGACGCCGGCGAGCGTTCCGGTCAACTGGTCGCCGAGCTGACTGACGTGAACAAAAGCTTCGGCGATCGCACGGTCGTACGCGATCTCACCGCGCGGATCATGCGCGGTGACCGCATCGGACTCATCGGTCCCAACGGGGCCGGCAAGTCGACGCTCATCCGGCTCATTCTCGGCGCGCTCGAGCCCGACTCGGGTACGGTGAAGCTCGGTACCAACCTGCAGGTGGCCTACTTCGACCAACTTCGCGCGCAACTCAACCCCGAGGCCACCGTGGCGGAGACGATCAGCCCGGGCTCCGATTGGGTTGAGATCGGCACCGAGCGCAAGCACATCACGAGTTATCTCGGTGACTTCCTGTTCGCGGCGCAAAGCGCGAAATCCCCGGTGAAAATGCTCTCCGGCGGCGAGCGTAACCGCCTCCTGCTGGCGCGGCTGTTCGCGCGCCCGGCAAACATGGTGGTGCTAGACGAGCCGACGAACGATCTCGACATCGAATCGCTCGAACTGCTCGAGCAGAAGTTGCAGGACTACACCGGCACGCTGCTCCTCGTGAGCCACGATCGCCGCTTCCTCGACAACGTCGTCACACAAACCATCGCCTCGGAAGGCGACGGAGTCTGGCGCGAGTATGTGGGCGGCTACAGCGACTGGCTCAAACAACGGAAACTGCCGTACGCCGCCCTCGCGACCTCGAAACAGCCCGCCGCGAAACCCATGGCAGATCCGCCCGCGGCGACTCCCAAACCGCGCGCGAAACTCAGCTTCAAGGAGCAACGTGAGCTCGACTCCCTGCCCAAGGAGATCGAGGCGCTCGAGCGCGAGCAAACGGAGCTCACCGCCCGCATGAGCACCCCCGACTACCATCGTCAGGGCGCGCAGCAACAGCGCACGGACAGCAAGCGGCTCGAGGAGATCGAGGCCCTGCTGCTCACGAAATTCGCACGCTGGGAGGCCTTGGAAGAGCAGCGCGGGCGGGTAGCTTAGCGATTGGGGGGACTGATGATTTCTCGCCCGATTGTTAAAAAGATAACGGGCGTGGCGCAGTGCCCCGGCAAGGTGTCGGGGGCAACCGACAAAGGGCTGCTTTTTTCAGTTTTTTTGCGAAATTGTCACCGTCGCAACGATTGCGGCGTTCATCATCATCGGAGAAGATCGAGGAACCAAAGCGGTGTCCCGGCCGTCTACGATATGGCCCGGACCTGGCTCCAGTCTTGACAGGGCCCAGCCTCGACAGGGAAATACATGTCTCAGATGACTCGATTCGCATTCACCGGTGGCGCCCTGCTCACGCTGTGCGCCGCATTTTCGGGCTGCTCCTCACGCACCAATGTTTCGGCCACCGGCAGCACCCCTTCGCAATTCACCCACGTGTACATCACCACCCAGGAAGTGTGGTTCAACACGAAACAGAATGCGAGCCCCGACGATACGGGCTGGGGGAAGTTCCCGCTGAAGACCCCGGTGACCATCGACCTGATAACAGAGTCGAACGGCACCCTGGGCGAAATCGCCAACGACATGCGCGTGGCACCGGGAACCTACAATTCGATTCTCCTGCTGCCTGTCCCTATCGACTGGACCGGCGGAACGACCGCCGCTTCTGCGAGTGCGATCGGAGCGACCTGGAATTCGGAAGCGGACTACGTCGACGCGGCGGGCGTCACACGCCAGGTGCCTCTCGTCCTGCCGAACCCCGAGAAGGGTTTCCTGATACCGGGCGCTTCATTGAAAGTCCCCGTCGGAAAAGTCGGCGTCGGCGGTGTCGGCACGGGTTCGACCAGTTCGACCGCCAGCACCACGAACACCACGACTAACGTATTCGGCACAACCACAACGACGCCGACCACGACCACGACCACGCCAACCACGTCCACGAGCAGCACGACGACGACGGTCTCGTTCGCGACGAGCTTCGACGGCAATCGTGACCTCCATCTGTTTTGCTATGTCATTGCTTCATCGGGCAGCTGCGCTCAGTCTGCCACGGGCGCCACCACCAGCACGGCGACTGGCGCGATACTCAGCGCGAATCCGACGGCGACCGACCTCTCGACAACCGGTGGCATCACCGGCACGCTGACTCTCACCTCGCTGACGAACATCAACAGCGTTTCCGGCCGTGTGGCCATTCAAGCGAGTGCTGAGTCCTTGAGCGCCGATGGCACGCATCACGTCATCGTGGCGAGCGCCCCTGTACAGACCGACGGCACTTTCACGATCTACCCCCTACAGTCGAATTCATCGACGCCCACGGTGTATGACGTCGTGATTCACGGCCCGAACATCTTCACCATCATCATCAAGAACGTTTCCGTGACCACCACGACGCCGAGCCTTACGGGAGCCGCTGCGACAACCGGCTCGGTCGCCACGACCACGGCGACCGGTGCGGTATCCATCGGCACGTTCATCCCGACACCGGCCCCCGCCTTCGTCGCGAACATTACGCCCACCGCCACGGCGTCCTTGCCCCCGGGTGCCGCGGTCACCTTCTACCAGACGCTGCCGGCTTCGAACGAGGTCCCCTACGCGATCGACGAGGTCGGCATCGACCCGCTCAATCTCAACCTGCAGACCGCAGAGCAGCTTTCTACGGGCAACATACAGTCAGGCACTTATTCGAGCAGCGGGTCGACGGTCACCGTGACCAGTTCCACCCCCACCGAGACCACGACCGCCTCCGGCAAGGCAGCTTATCGAGTAGGCGCGACGGCTCCGTTGTACGCAGATGGGGCAGTTTCATTCAGTACAATGGTTGTGTCGAACACGGGTAGCCTCGTCCCTGCCCCGTCGACCACTACGACCACAACCCCCACGCCTCCTACGCCGGTGGCAGTTGCTGTGCCGAGCCTGACGCCCGCGAACAGTTCGGCTACGGGATCGATCGCAGCGGCGGTCACGGTCCCTGCGGGCTCGTATATCGGGGGCGAGCTGATCGTCAGCCACAACGGCGCCATAGTCGGCGTGGGGTCAATCGCCAGCAGCGCCCTGCTGAGCGGCACGGGGAGCGTCCCGGTCAACGGCCTCCCGAGCGGTGACGTGGGGAACTACTACCTTTCCGCGATTCTGTGGACTTCCAGCGCCTTCAAATCCGAGTCGATTACATCGCCCGTGACCGTCACCGGCGGCAGCCCCACCGACGTCGCGGTCACGATCGATTGAAGGGCGCGTTCGGACCCTGCGGCATCGCCCGGGCATAATCTCCATGGCCCGGGCGCGCGAACGCGGTAAACTATCCGTTTGCACAAATTACTGTTAACGGGCGGAACGTATTGCCGGCCGGGGATCTCTAATGCCCCTAAGAGCACGTCAGCCCCAGTCCCAAATAACAAGGGGGATACCTTGATGATCGATGTTCGCGCTCGTGACAACTCGGGCGCCCGGAACGGTTTGCGCTTCCTGCTTCGCGGATTGAGCGCGGCGCTGGCGATAATTTTCGTTACCAGCTGCGGCAACAACCTCTTCATCGTCGGCACGCCGGTCATTACGCTAACCGCGCAGCGTGGCAATTTCACGAGCTACATCGTCACGATCGATCAGATCAATATGACGCGCAAGGACGGCACGGTCTTCTCACTCCCGGTGCCGAATCCCAGCAGCGGACAAGGCCTGCGCGTCGATCTGGCGCAGCAGACGAATTTCGTGCAGCTCCTGGAGGCCCCCGCGCTGGAGGAGGGAACGTACGTCTCCGCCACCTTCTTCCTGGATTACAACGGCGCGTCCATCACGATAGATGACCATGGCTATTCCGGAGCCACTACTCTGATCGACGCCGCGACCGCTACAACGCCGGGGACGGACACGATCACCGTGGTTTTCGACCCCAACAACCCCCTGGTGATCGGGAACCAAACGTCCTCGCTGATCAATTTCAACATCGATCTCGAGGCCTCCAACACGATCAATATCCCCAATGGAATTCCGGCGATCGTCACCGTACATCCGATCATTACGGTCACTACCGCCCCGGTCTACCAGCAGCCGATATACGTCCGCGGTCTGTTCGTGTTTGCCGATACGAATGCCGGCAATTTCGTGATGAACACGCGCGCGCTGCACGACCTGGCCAACAATACGACTGGCGCGATAACGGTGCTTCCGAGTGCCCAGACCTATTACAACATCGATGGCGTGACCTACGTGGGGGCGGCAGGACTCGCGCAGCTTTCTGCTCTGAAGGCAGAGACTGCCGCGCTACAGATTGCGGCGATCGGCACGACCACCGCCGGCAATCCTATCGGTAACCTGGCGAAAGACACTCCCACATTCACAGCCACCGAGGTCTATGCCGGTTCGAGCCTCGAAAGCACCATCCAGGACCACGTCACGGGCATAGTGGCCGGTCGGAGCGGCAATACACTCACGCTCAATGCCGCGTCACTCGTTGACCGCATCGGCGACTTAGGTTTTACGCAGTCCATACCGGTGACGTTGGCGCCGACCACTGCCACGAGTGGCACTATAGTGAGTGTCGATGGCGTCGCGAGCCCCTCGCCCGCACCCACGATCGATACGATCTCGATCGGGCAGTACATCGAGGTCTCCGGGGTGGTCAACCCGAGTGGCCCCAGCAACGGCTATGTCAACGTCAACCCCGACGGCAGCTTCAATCCCACCGGCCTGGACGCCGCCTTCGGCCAGGTGCGGATAAAGCCCACCACCCTCTGGGGCACTTTGAATTCCGCGACGCCCGGTAGCGCCTCCGTGAGCCTGAACTGGATTCAGTACTACGAGCCCAGCTTCTATAACTTCACCGGTGTGGGAACGAACACATCGGCGACGAACTACACTATCAATACGGGCACCACGGATCTGACTCCGGACGTAAATGCGTCCGCGCCGCCGCTGTTTCAGTTCGTGGGCCTCACGGCTCCCTTTGGTTCAGGGCCGCCGGACTTCAATGCGACCACAATCACGGCGGCCTCCTCGCTCCCGCAACAGCTCATCATTGAATTTGGGGGCAGCAACGGGTTCAGCACCAATCCATTCGCCAGCATTGCGGCCGGCGGCCTCGTCGTCAATTTGCAGGACCCCACACTCGTGGGCGCCCTCCATGTGCTCCGCACGGGGCCAGCGACAGGAGACGTCGACGTGATGACGCTGCCGAACCCAAATCCGGGCGTGTTCGCGGTCGTCCCGGCCACCGGCAATCCGCAGAGCCAATACCTGTTCACCGTCGGCAACGTGACCAACAATACCTCGGTACTCAGCGATCCACAGGCTTTCGCGGTCGCCGTTCAGGCCTACGTCAATAACGCCGGGGGGATCAGAAAGATCGTCGCGACCGGTAAATATGACGGCGCCGGAAATTTCGTCGCCACGAACATCGAAGTAGCCGCGAAGTAGCCACGCACTGAGCGAGCCCGCATGCCTTGGAAACGGCGTCCATTCGACGGTAGTGACCTAGCACGCGCATTGAACATCGCCGATCTCCGCGCGGTGGCTCGGCGGCGCGTGCCTCACTTCGTGTTCGAATACGTGGAGGGCGGAGCGGAGGACGAGGCCTCGCTCCGCTGCAACCGGACCTCGTTCGAGGCCCTACGGCTCGTTCCGCAAACGCTTGTCGATACCTCGAGCCGGCACCTGCGGACCGAGATCCTGGGACGCCCCGCGGCCGCACCACTGGTTATCGGTCCCACGGGACTGAACGGTATGTTGCATGCCGATGGTGACATCGGCCTGGCCCGCGCGGCGGCTCACCTCGGCATTCCGTTCACCTTGAGTACGATGTCGACCACGAGGCTCGAGGACGTCGCCAAACAGGCAGGCGGCCGACTGTGGATGCAGCTATATGTCATGAAGAACCGCGCCGTGGCGGAAGACATCATGACCCGTGCGGCGGCCGCCGGGTACGAGGCGCTCGTATTCACGACGGATGCCAATGTCTTTGGCAGCCGCGAGTGGGATCGCCGCAGCTACCAGGCGCCGGGGAAACCAACACTGCGGGCCAGGCTGGATGCGTTACGTCATCCCGGCTGGCTGCGCAGCGTCCTCATGGCGAATGGTATTCCCCGCTTCCGCAACCTGGAGGGATTTCTCCCGCCGGGCGCGACGAGCGCGGTGGGCGGGAGCACCATCATCCCGAAGCTCTTCGAGGCCACGATCACCTGGGATGACATCACCTGGATTCGCCGCTTCTGGCCGCGCAAGCTGTTGATCAAGGGCGTGTTGAGTGTGCCCGACGCGGAGCGCGCGGCTGCCCTGGGTTGCGACGGTATCGTGCTGACGAATCACGGCGGACGGCAACTCGACTCCTGCGTAGCACCGATCGATGTCCTTCCTGAGATCGCTGCTGCCGTGGGCAAGCGCCTCAGCATCATCATCGACGGCGGGTTCCGACGCGGCACCGACGTCATCAAGGCACTCTCCCTGGGCGCGAACGCCGCGATGACCGGGCGAGCTACTCTGTACGGTCTCGCGGCGAACGGCGAGCGCGGAGTCGAGCGGGCGCTCGAGATTCTGACGACAGAGATGGAGCGCGCCATGGGCCAGCTCGGCGTGAACTCAGTTGCTGACCTTGGACCCCACGTCATTCGTCGAAGCTGACTCGCGCAGCAGTCTCTCGAGTTCCCCTTTCCAGATCGCGGGCAGGCTGTGAGTCTGGTGCCCGGCGGTCCGGTCGCTCAACGGAATCACGACAGCCCGCCCGTGCGGAACGCGCTTGATCTCACGCTCGAGAATGCCTAGCTCGGGAGGATTGATGAGATCGTCCGCGGAATTCACCGCGAGCAGAGGAACCCGGATTTTCTCCAGGAGCGGACCAGGGTCGTAGTCGTGTGAGGCATCCAACGCGTACATGATGTCATTGGCGTCATTTGTCTTCACGAAATCGGCAACATACTCATCGATCGCCTGGTCCGCCTGGGCAAGCGTCGGTCCCTGGCGCTGACGTACTACAGGGTTGCTGCTCACGAACCAAAGCATCCCGGCAACTGTCTTGAACGCCGCAGGCTGATTCTGATAATCGCCCCCATGCCACTCCGGGTCGTTGCGGATCGCTTCGATGCCCAAGAGTCGCCATGCGCGGTTACGCCCGGCGACCTGGGCCGGGAGGCTCGCCAACGGCATTAGCGCGTCCATGAAGTCGGGGTGCTGCTCACCCCAAACCCACGTGTGCATGCCACCCATGGACGTGCCCATGATCAGTCGAGCGTGATTGACACCAAGCCCCTCGGTGAGCAGTCGGAACTGCGCGGTTACCATGTCGGTGTACCCGTAATGGGGAAAGTGCGCGTGCAGACTGTCACTCGGCTTACTTGATTTGCCGTGGCCGATACCATCGGACATCACGATGAAATACTTCGTGGCGTCCAGCGGCTGGCCCGGGCCAAACAACTCGCCAGCGAATTGTGGCCGTAGAAAACCGTCAGCGCTGCCTCCCGTGCCGTGTCCAATGAGGACCGCGTTACGCACCATTCCGTGTGCGTCTTTAACGGGCTTGCCGAGCGTGAGGTAGTGGATTCGCAGCTCCGGCAGCGTTTCGCCGGAGGTGAACGTGAAGCCTTTAATGACGTAGTCGCCCGTGACGGGCGTCGGGGGCGGGGTGGCTGCCGTTGCGTTCCCGGTCAGTATGAGGGCCGGTAGGAAGGCCTTGACCCACCGGGCGACCTGCCCCATGAATTTCGTATCCATCACGCCAACCCCGCTGAGTGCCGCTTTTTGAAAGCGGCACTCTAGCGGGAGCGTGATCTTCGAGCTAGACCCTCAGGCGGACAGGACGCCCTTCGACTTCGCGGTGTGCGTGGCGATCGCATCCATCAGTGGGGGCGACAGGCAGTCATACGGCTCGAGGTGCAGCTCTTTCAGCCGCGCGCGCACGGCGCCCATCTGTGCCGGCGGGAAGCCCGACTCGATGATCGAGGAGACGAACGCAGCGAAGGTAGGCGCCCCCCAACCGCTCTCCTTCGACAACTCGGTGTGCACGAAGTCCAGGCCGTAGAACGCATGACCCTTGTTCTCGATGCGTCCGTACATATGAACGCCGCAACCCGTGCAAGCATGGCGTTGGATCGTCGCGGTCGAATCCACGACCTTGAGCTTCTGCTCGTTCGCGGTGACCTTCACGTTGTCGCGCCCCGTCACTGCGATCTGCGCGAAGGTGGCGCCCTGCGGCTTCCAACACTTGGTGCATCCGCAGACATGGTTATGGGCGATATCGCCCTTGATGCTGACGGTCACCGGCGACGAGGTGCATTTGCAGGTCAGCGTGCCACCGGCGAAGTTGGCAACTCCGGGTTTGACGCCACCATCGACGGCCGGATGAATGGTAGTAGCCATGATGTTTTCCTTTCAGCGGTTTTGCTTGAATCTAAAACGGTTATGCTTGCGGCGGTCTCGCGCGCCCTAAAACGTCACGACGGAGCGAATCGACTCGCCCTTGTGCATGAGGTCGAACGCGTCGTTGATCTTCTCGATCGGCATCACGTGCGTGATGAGGTCGTCGATGTTGATCTTCTTATCCATGTACCAGTCAACGATCTTCGGCGTGTCGGTACGGCCGCGGGCGCCCCCGAACGCACTCCCCTTCCACACACGACCGGTGACGAGTTGGAATGGGCGGGTCTTGATCTCCTGTCCGGCACCGGCGACTCCGATGACCACCGACACACCCCAGCCGCGGTGGCAACACTCGAGCGCCTGGCGCATGAGATCGACATTGCCCACGCACTCGAAGCTGTAATCCGCGCCGCCATCCGTGAGCGCAACCAGGTGTTGCACCAGGTCGCCCCCGACTTCCTTCGGGTTCACGAAGTGCGTCATGCCGAACTTCTCCGCCAGCGACTTGCGCCGCGGATTGATGTCCACGCCGATGATCTTGTTGGCGCCGACGATGCGTGCGCCCTGGATCACGTTCAAGCCGATACCGCCGAGGCCAAACACCACGACATTCGCACCAGGCTCGACCTTGGCCGTGTTGATAACGGCGCCGACGCCTGTGGTCACGCCGCAGCCGATATAGCAAACCTTCTCAAACGGGGCGTCCTCGCGAATCTTCGCCAGGGCGATCTCCGGCAGCACGGTGTAGTTGGAGAACGTCGAGCAGCCCATGTAGTGATGGATCATCTCCTTACCGATGGAGAAGCGGCTCGTGCCGTCGGGCATCACACCCTTACCCTGTGTGCCGCGGATGGCCGTGCACAGATTCGTCTTGCGCGAGAGGCATGATTTGCACTGCCGGCACTCCGGCGTGTACAGCGGAATCACGTGATCGCCCTTTTTCAGCGTGGTGACTCCCGGACCGACGTCGACGACGATTCCCGCGCCCTCATGGCCGAAAATGACAGGAAAAAGGCCTTCCGGATCGGCACCCGAGCGGGTGAATTCGTCCGTATGACACACACCGCTGGCCTTGATTTCGACCAGGACTTCACCCGCCTTGGGACCCTGGAGATCGACCTCGACCACTTCCAGCGGTTTTCCCGCCGCGTATGCGATTGCAGCTTTCGTTTTCATGCGACCCTCATTTCAACTGCCCGCACGGGCGTCGGTCCCGTGCTTGGCGAGCGGCAGAGTCTACCCGCTGCTTACGTGAAATTAATACGGCGCACCGCCCCTTGGTCGCGTGGACGGGCAGTGTTCCAATACGGAACAGTCATCGGGAGCTTTGTATCGAAAGCGATGCTCGTGTACGTGACACTTTCCACGCCGTGGCATAATCGTCCGGAGATCGAACACTGCGTTCGATTGTCGGGAGCTTTGCCAGACTAGAGGGGGAGGCCATGCTCCAGCAGATTGGTAGTCATGCCCGTTACATTCAGTCGGTCCTGCGGGGCACGGCACGCGAGGATAGCGCTAGCACGCCGGATTACGTGAAGCGCTCCTGGCTGCGTTGTCTCGGCCAGTACCATCTCGACCCGCAGTCACAGCGGGAGCCGTTCGTTTTGCCCCGCGAGGAGCGCCTGGCTCGCAAAGAGCAGAACCTCGAGCTGGTCTCTTTTGCTGATGCGGAGATGGCCCACCTGTACCACCAGTTGGCGGGATCGGGTTACTCCATCATCCTGACCGACCTGGACGGAGTGCTGCTCGATTACTACGGCGACCTGAGCTTCCGCAACGCCGCGTTCCGCACCGGATTGGTGCTGGGCGCCGTCTGGAGCGAGGAGCATGGCGGCACGAACGGCATGGGGACGTGCCTGTTCGAGCGCGCGCCGCTCATCATTCATCGCGACCAGCATTTTTTCTCCCGCAACACCGGGCTAACTTGTTGCGCGGCACCGATATTCGACTACCGCGGCGATCTCGTTGCCGTGCTGGATGCCTCCGGCGAATCCGACCGCGCGCAGCAGCACACGCTCGTGCTGGTGAACATGTCGGCGCAGATGATCGAGAACCGGCTGTTCCTGAACCGCTTCCGGGATGGTTTCGTGGTGCGCTTTCACAGCCGGCCCGAGTTGGTCGGCACCTGGAGCGAAGGAATCATCGCGATGGATCCGACGGGTGCCATCGCCGCGCTCGACCGCAACGCCCTGTTCCAACTCGGCTTCAAAAGCTCGGCGGAGTTAGTGGGCGCACCGCTCGAGCGCATTTTCAACATCTCACTGCCCGCCCTCGTCGGCCGCAGTCAGAAAAAGTCATTCCACCCGCTGGCGATTTACGAGACCCGTCATGGCGGCCGCTTTTTCGCGGTCGCGCAGGCCCCGCAATCGAAGCGGACACCCGCGAACAAACAGCCGGCCGAGCCGCTCGAGGGGCGCTCGATGCCCGAGACGGGACGCAGCGTGCTCGATGAGCTCGATCTCGGCGACCCGGTCCTGGCGCGCAACATCCAGGCCGCCAAGCGGCTCGAGTCGCGCGACATTCCGATACTCCTGCTCGGTGAGTCGGGCACGGGCAAGGAATTCTTCGCACGCGCGCTACACTCGGCCAGCGAGCGAGCCGACAAGCCGTTCGTTGCGGTGAATTGCGGCTCGCTACCCGAGACGCTCATGCAGAACGAGCTGTTTGGTCGTGCCGGGGGTGTCAGCACCGCGGCGGAAGACGAGCGCGGCAGAATCGTACAGGCCAACGGCGGCACCCTCTTCCTCGATGACATCGGCGACCTGCCGCTCGAGTTGCAATCGCAACTCCTGCACGTGTTGGAGGAGCGCGAGGTATTGCCTCGCGGCTCGGAATCCCCGGTCAAAGTCGACATCCGCCTGGTGAGTGCCGCGCGCGGCAGCCTGCAGGAAAAGATCCGCCGCAGCGAGTTCCGGGAAGATCTGTTCTACCGGCTGCAGAGCCTGGTCCTTACATTACCGCCGTTGCGGGACCGTAAAGACAAACAGGCCTTGATCCGTCACATCTTTTCGCAGGAGAGCGCCGCGACTCCGGCTGTCACCCTGAGCGAAGATCTGATCGACGCGCTGTGCGCCTATTCGTGGCCGGGCAACATCCGCCAGTTGCGTAACGTGCTGCGCGGCATGATTGCATTGCGAACCAGTGACCGGCTCGACATCACGAGTCTCCCCGCGGACTATGGCATCGGCCAACCCGTCGCGGAGCACGAGACGTCGGAAGGCTCCGGCGAAACCCAGTCTCTCAATCCGCTGGAGAAAGCGGAACGCAGCGCCTTGCTGCGGGAAATCGACCTTCATCACGGCAATATCAGCCGCGTCGCGCAAAAGCTCGGTATCGGGCGCAATACGCTGTATCGCAAGATGAGGCGGCTCGACATTGCGTTTCCTGCGAGGCAGTCAGCGCGGCGCTGAGCCACAATACGTGTCCCCGGTGCCCCTCTCTAAAGGAGCCTCTCTATGGCGGACACGATTTTTGGAAAAATCCTCGCGGGCCAGATCCCCTGCCACAAGGTGTACGAGGACGATAAAGTCCTCGCGTTTCTCGATATCAATCCCCTTAGTACAGGGCACACGCTGGTGGTCCCCAAGGAGCCGGCGGAGACGATGGACCGGCTTTCGGACGAGTCCGCCGCGGCACTCGGCCGTGTACTACCCCGCCTCTGCCGGGCCGTAATCGCGGTCACCGGCGTCAAGCAGTACAACGTGCTCGAGAACAACGGCACGGCGGCTCATCAGGCGATTGCGCACGTGCATTTCCACATCATTCCGAAGCCGAATGCCATCGAGGGACTCGGTGTGGGGTGGCCACAGCAGGCATTCGACCACAAAGCTGGGGGAGAATTGGCCGCGAAGCTGCGCGCGGCCGTGGGTTGACCGCACCATGACTTGACAGTCAGTAAGCGTATGCTTACTGTAAGCCGTGACTGACGTTCTGGTGAGCCCGTAACCCAACCCATACGAGGGATCGATCATGAGTGACATCGTCATCCACGGCGTACCTGGCAGCCCATACCTCCGCAGCGCCCTGCTCGGCTTCGAGGAAAGAGGCATCCCGTACCAGCTCGCGGCAATGCCGTTCGGAGCACAGCACGGCGAGGAGCATTTGAAGCGCCAACCTTTCGGCCGTATCCCGGCAATGGAACACGGTGAATTCTGTCTCTATGAGACGCAGGCGATTCTTCGCTACGCCGACACTTTGGGCTCCGGGCCTTCACTGATACCACGGGATTCGCGGGGCGCCGCCCGGATGAATCAGATTGTGGGCATCGTCGACTGGTATGTGTTTCCGGCCATATCGGCGGGCATCACTGCCGAGCGTCTCATGTCGCAAGCCTTCTGGGGCCGGCCCACCGACGAGAGCAACATCGCGAAAGCCATGCCCGTCGCGCGCACCTGTATCGGAGAAATCGACCGCTTGAAGGGTGCGTCGGAATTCCTGACAGGTAGCAGCGTGTCCATCGCGGATCTTATGTTGGTGCCCCATCTGGAGTACTTTCGAGCGACTCCGGAGGGAACTCAGCTTTTGAAAGGGACCTCGCTCGATGGCTGGCTGACACGCATGACGATGCGTGCGAGCATGCAGGCCACCCGGGCGGAGCGACTCAAACAAACCGCATGATGATCCAACGGACGATATGACCAAAGGAAGCGACTCCGCCGCCACCGCCCTCGCTGCGCTTGCCGACCCAACGCGCCGGCAATTGTTCGAGCGTCTGAGATCCGGGCCGCGCGCCGTGGGCGAGCTGGCGCGCGGTGTTACGGTTTCGCGGCCGGCGGTGTCGCAACATCTTGCGGTTCTGAAGGCCGCGGGACTCGTCAGAGATACGGCGACCGGGACCCGGCGGGTGTATGAGATCGACCCGAAGGGACTCGGCGCCATCCGGGCGTGGCTCGACGACATGTGGGGCGGCGCGCTGGAGAGCTTCGGAGACGAGGTCGGAAGAGAAGACCCCGATAAAAAGGACAGCGAATGAGTAGCCTCGGAATCCGTCCAGCGCCCGTAAAAAAGAGCGTCGTCGTCAAGGCGGACGTGGAGCGATCGTTCAGCGCGTTTACGAGCCGCATCGGAAAGTGGTGGCCACGCACACACTCCATCGGCGCAACACCACTAGCGGACGTCGTAATCGAGCCGCGTGTGGGTGGACGTTGGTACGAGCGCAGCGGCGACGGGTCCGAGTGTGAGTGGGGCAAGGTGCTCGCCTGGGACCCACCGGGCAGGCTCATTCTCGCCTGGCAGGTGGATGGGGATTGGAAATACAACCCCGCGCTCGTGTTAGAGGTAGAGGTTACATTCACGGCACTCGAGGCTGGGGTGACGCGTGTGGACCTGGAGCATCGGAACCTCGAGAGATACGGCGACCGTGCCGCGGAAGTTCGCGAGAAAATCGGCTCCGACGGCGGCTGGCTGGGCATTCTCAAGTCGTTCGTGGCGGATACGGAGGCCACCTTCCCTCTCAAGGCCTGAGCTCGGCTTTCCAGGTACGCTTCTTGCAATCTTACGACCGTTCTAGTTAACCCGTGTTAATAGATCGTGTCTTTGAATCAAGAGCTGGCAAAATCTCCAACAGGCATTCAAGGCCTGGATGAAATTACCAACGGCGGCCTGCCCAAGGGCCGCCCTACCCTGATCTGCGGGGGCGCCGGCTCGGGCAAAACGCTCCTGGCCGCGAGCTTCCTGCTCAACGGGATCGTTCAGTACGGCGAACCCGGCGTACTGATGAGTTTCGAGGAGACGAGTGAAGAGCTGGGCAGCGACCTGGCTTCCCTCGGCTACGACCTCGAGAAACTCGTCGCCTCGGGCCAGCTCATCGTCGACTACGTACGAGTCGAGCGGAGCGAAATCGAAGAAACCGGCGAGTATGACCTCGAGGGACTGTTCGTCCGGCTCGAGTACGCCATCACCTCGATTGGCGCCAAGCGCATTGTGTTGGATACCATCGAATCCTTGTTCGCGGGACTGTCCAATCCCGGCATTCTGCGCGCGGAGCTGCGGCGGCTGTTCCGATGGCTGAAAGATAAAGGTCTTACAGCCGTCATCACTGGTGAGCGCGGCGACGCGGGTCTCACGCGCCAGGGGCTGGAGGAATATGTATCGGACGCAGTGATTCTGCTGGATCACCGGGTGCAGGAGCAGGTATCGACCCGCCGTCTGCGCATCGTGAAGTATCGCGGCTCGCATCACGGAACCAACGAGTACCCCTTCCTGATCGACCGCGAAGGACTGAGCGTGCTGCCGGTGACTTCTCTCGGTCTGACACATCCGGCGATCAATGAGCGCGTGCCGACCGGCGTAGAGCGACTGGATGATATGTTGAGTGGCCGCGGCTACTTCCGGGGCAGCACCGTACTGCTCTCTGGAACCGCTGGCACCGGCAAAACGAGTCTCGCGGCCCACTTCGTGGATGCGGCCTGCCGGCGTGACGAACGTTGCCTGTATTTCCTGTTCGAAGAGTCACCGCAACAGTTGATGCGCAACATGCGCTCCATCGGCATCAACCTGCAGCAGTGGGTGGATCGCGGGATCCTGAAATTCCACGCGGACCGCCCTTCGCGCTTCGGGCTCGAGACGCATCTGGCCGCCATGCAGCGCGCCGTGCGCGACTTCCAACCGCTCGTGACCGTGGCCGACCCGGTGACAAACCTTCTAACCGTGGGCACTCACAGCGATGTTCGCTCGATGCTCACACGTGTCATTGACTATCTCAAATCGGAGGGAATCACCGGTCTGTTCACGAGCCTCACTCCCGGCAGCAAGGAGTTCGAGGAGACGGATGCGGGGATCTCCTCTCTCATGGACACCTGGATCGTACTCTTCATCAACGAGGAAAATCGCAGGCGGCGCCGCTGGCTGTCGGTGTTGAAGTCCCGCGGCATGGCGCACTCCAACAGTGTGCGTGAATACCTGCTCACGGATCATGGACTTCAGGTGCTCGATGGAGAATCCGCCGGCCAGAGCCGGATGGGTGCGATGTAGCGACATGCAAACCTCAGCGGAGCCTGTTTTGTCAGACAGCGAGACATTTTTACTGCGGCTGTATGTAGCGGGGCAGACGCCAAAATGTATGCGTGCATTCGCCAATCTCAAACGCATCTGCGAGGAGTACCTCGCCGGGCGCTATCACATCGAGATGGTCGACCTGCTGCAGAACCCGCAACTCGCCCGTGGCGACCAGATTCTCGCCGTGCCGACGCTGGTGCGCCGCCTGCCCGAGCCCATGAAGAAGATCATCGGCGATCTGTCGAACACCGAGCGGGTGCTGGTCGGACTCGACCTGCGTCCCGCCCCGCGGCCCACCCCGTGACAACGCCCGAGGAAACACCGGACCATGTCCCGACATTAGCCGGGGCTCCGGAAATTACCGCCGAGAAATACATCCTCAGGCTCTATATCACGGGGATGACCACACGGTCGGCACGGGCCATCGAGAATCTGAAAACTTTCTGCGGGAAGCATCTGGCGGGGCACTACGAACTACAAGTCATCGACGTCTACCAACAGCCCGAGTTGGCGCGCACCGAGCAGATTGTGGCGGTGCCGACGCTGATAAAGAAACTGCCGTTGCCCTTGCGACGGCTCATTGGAGACATGTCCGACGAGGAGCGTGTCCTCGTCGGACTCGACATTCTTCCACACGAGTGAAGATGGAGGCTGACACGGCTGTGGTGGACAATTCGAATGCTCAGCAGCGGATTGCGGAGCTCACCGCGAGACTGGAGGAAGCTGAAGAAACCCTGCGCGCTGTCAGTGCGGGCGAGATCGACGCGTTCATCGTTCAGGGACCGCGAGGCGAGCAGGTCTACAGTCTACGCAGCGCCGAGCAGCCCTACCGTACTCTCGTCGAAGAAATGCAGGAAGGAGCCGCCATTCTCACGCCCGCCGGCGACATTGTGTATTGCAACCGCCAGTTCGCAACGCTCCTGAGGATGCCCTTGGAGGAAGTGATCGGTACGGCGCTCGACCGCTTTCTGAGCGGCAGCGACCGGATGGCGTTCGCGATGCTCAGGAGGGCGGGCTCCGGCAAATGCAGGGCGCGCCTCACGGCCGTGGACGGCCGCGTGATCGATGTTTATCTGTCTCTGTCGGCTTCGAAGGCGGACGACGACACCGAACGCCTCAACCTCATCGTCACCGACCTGAGCGCGCTGCTCGACGCGCAAAGCGGTCGCGACCGGGCGGAACAGCAGAGCCAGGCCAAAGATGAGTTCATGGCGATGTTGGCGCATGAACTACGCAATCCGCTCAGTGCGATCAGCGCCGCGGTGCAGGTTCTCGAAGCCAGCGACGGCCGCGACGCCCCTGCCCTGCGGGCGCGCTCTATCATCGGACGACAGGTGCATCACCTCGCGAGGCTGGTCGACGACCTGCTCGACGTCGGCCGCGTCGTGACCGGGAAGATCGCGCTCGAACGGCGCCCCATTGATTTTGCCGACCTCGTGCACCGGGCGGTGGCCGTGTGTGGCGAACGGCAGAACGATCAGCGGGTGGAGATCAGTACCCAACCCGTGTGGATCGAAGGCGATCTCGTTCGAATGGAGCAGATCGTGAACAACATTGTCGGAAACGCTGTGAAGTACACGCCGGCCGGCGGATTGATCCGGGTGCGTGTGACCCTTGATGGCGGCGATGCCCTGCTGCGCGTCGATGATAACGGCTATGGCATCGCGCCGGAGTTACTTCCGCGGGTGTTTGATTTGTTCGTGCAGGGCGAGCGGACTCTCGATCGCGCGCAAGGTGGACTGGGTATTGGGTTGACGTTGGTACGTCGGCTCGTGGAACTGCACGGGGGCACCGTATCGGCGTTCAGCGAAGGCCCTGGCCGCGGCAGCGCGTTCACAGTTCGGCTGCCAAAGGTAGCGACGCCACAGAACCCTCAACCGTCACTAGAGCAGTCACACTGCGATAGCTTCTCGCGCCGCGTACTCGTCATCGAAGACAACCGCGACGCCCGGGAAATGTTTCGCATGATGCTCGAGCTCGCGGGCCACGAGGTACTCGAGGCCGAGGAAGGCCTCGGCGGACTCGAGCTGCTGAAGGCCTGCCGGCCGGATGTCGCGGTGATCGACGTTGGATTACCGGGCCTCAACGGATATGAGATCGCTCGGCGGTTCCGTGAGGAGCCGGATGCCGACGGTGTTATGTTGGTCGCGCTCACGGGGTACGGGACGCCAGAGGCCGTCGAGAGGTCGCTGCAAGCGGGGTTTGATCATCATCTGATCAAGCCGGTCAATGCGGAGACGTTGCAGGAAATTATGCGGGGGGATGGGATTGGGGCGCGGCGCGTCGGTCGGGACGGGGGCGTGGCTGGTGTGAGTGGCATTGCTGCTGCCGGCACGGCTGGCGCTGTGGCTGCGATTGCTGGCGCGGGGGCGGGGGTCTAGTCTCGGGACCACGCGGCGCGGGATCTCGGAGGACCGCGCGGGGCGGCCTGGCGCGGCGCTCTGAAATATATTCGCCATGCGCCCTTGCTGGGGCGGGAACCCCCTCGTATAATGCACGGCTTCCTGGTGCGGGGTGGAGCAGTCTGGCAGCTCGTCGGGCTCATAACCCGAAGGTCGCAGGTTCAAATCCTGCCCCCGCTACCACGATTCCCTACGGGGATGACGTGCAATAGAGCTGCTGGTTGCACGGTGTACTCCGCCCACAGCGATTCTCCTTCGCGCTTCAAATCCACTTGACCGTCGAACATCTGGCGCAGCACTTCGCGTGCTTTGAGCGCCTCTTTGGCGTTGCCGTCGAGTCCTGCGGTCACTTGCTTGCGGAACATCTCGGCGGCGCGCGGCAGGATCGAGAACACGCGCAATGAAGCGCCGCGTGGGGGTACGAGCTGCGGTGCGAGCTGCGCGCGCTTCTCCTGCGCACGCTCGATAGCCGCCTCGATCTCATCGCTCGCCATGTCCTCGTCGCCGCGCTTCAGCCGCTCCTGTAAGCGCTCGATACGCGCATCGAGCGCGCGCAGCTCGTGAGGCGCCTCCGCCGCCTGTGTCTGCACGGCACGCATCTGTTGCCGATAGTATTCGGTCATCTCGTTTTCCATGATCGCGATTCGCTGCGGGGTGAGCATGTCGCCATAGATCGGCGTGAGGATGTCGCCCTCCAGCGAGAGCCGACCGACGCGTACATGGTTGTCACAGGCGCGGCCGTTGACATACCCCGAGCATGAATACTCGCTCCCATTCGCCATGACGAAGTGCGCGCCGCAGCTCGCGCAACGGAGCAATCCTGACAGGAGGAACTTCGCTCGTCCTTTCGGCGCTGCCCAATTCCCGTTGGCTGTGGTCGTCTCGATACGGGCTTGCGCACGCGCCCACTGCTCAGGGGAAACGATACGCAGCGCGTCATCGATGTGGGTGATCCATTCGGACTTGGGCCTCATCACGCGCTGACGCTTGCCTGTGTCTGGGTCCTTACGCCATTCGCTCACGTTCCAATGCACAGTGCCTACATAACGCTCATTGCGGACGATGACGCGCACCCCTGAGCCCATCCAGCCCTTCGCGCGGCGAGTCGTCCGGTTCCAGCTGCTACCCGGCGACGCGACATGGCGCCTATTCAACTCCGCAGCAATCGAGCGACAGCTCATCCCGTCTGCGAACCTCGTGAAGATCTCGCGCACCACTGCCGCCTCAGACTCAACAATACCCGTGTCACGATAGCCGTACGCCCTGCCGCCCGTGGGCTTCTTTCCCTTCGCCCGTGATTCGAGCGCGGCATACGTTCGATCCTTGATCATCTCCCGAAACGCCTCGCCGATGATCCCCGACAACCCCGCCTGCATCTTGTGCCCGCGTCGTGCGCTGTCGTAACCATCCTGTACCCCGATGATTCGAACGCCCTTCGCCACGATGCGATCGATCAACTTCGACAAGTCGCCTTGCGAGCGCGACAGCCGCGACAGGTCGGTGACCAGTACCGCATCGAGGCGACGTGCTAACGCAGCCTCCTGCAGCTTGAGGACGCCAGGTCTATTGCCCAGCGCCGCGCCCGATATCCCCTGATCATCGAACGTCGCAGCGACCGTCCAGCCCTCAGCTCTCGCGTACTCGGTGCACACACGGACTTGATCGGCGATGGAACTCTCCGTCTGCCGGTCCGTGGAAAAGCGACTGTAGATACCGACTTTCATTTGTGTTTCCTTGCTCGCATCCCATTCAGCCATGCTGTTACTTCTGTAGCAGCCTTCGAGTTGTTGTGTTTGTCAGGATGACAGAGTTGCAGTAGTTGCCGCAGGCGTGAGGCGTCTATCGGAGAATTCGTTTCGCCGTCAAAATCGACGAGGCTGTCGTTACGCTCGCTTTGCGCTCGCGCCTCGCGCTCCCATCGACGCTCTGACCTGATAGCCAGATAAGCCAGTCTCGACATCCGAAGCTCCCCACGCTCCCAGCGGGCGACCGTATTGGGGGTCACGCCTAGCGTTTGCGCCAGCTCCTTTTGCGTGAAACCGAGGAATTCACGCGTGGATTTCAGGTACCTAATGTAGCGCTCTGCTTTGCGTTCTTCTTCGTTCATGCCCCGACTATACGTGACGTATAGACGCAACTCAAGCCGCCCACTTTCACCCTCCCCGGGCTCTGCAAAACTACAGCTTCTGCAAAATTGCATAACGTGCAGATTTGGTCGACCCAGTTGCGATCTTGTATATCTGCTCTCGTGCTCACTCGTCGCACTTACTGTTAGGAGTTTCTTTTATGTCGCGAGAACAACCGCAACGTCTACTCGCTATGAGCGAGGCAGCGCGCCTGTTGAATGTCTCCCGCGCTACGCTACGCAACATGGCTATTCGGGGGGACATCGAGTTCGTACTCGGAGCCTACGACGCGCGCTACTTCGATCCGGATATGATCACTCGGCTCGCCAAAGAGCTGCAGCGCCGTCCCCGCAGCGGACCCGGCCGCTGGCTGACCCGACACGCATAGGCAACTGTGCGCAAGCCCGCTGCCAACCCGGAGTACGAGGCTATGCTCGATGAGCTGGCCCGATGCTTCGCGCGGGCGGCGGTCGATACTTATATGTTGGAAAGGAAAAAGGAAACAGAAATGAACACCACAAACAAAAGCGGCTCCGAAGTTGCCACTAAGGAGCCGCCATCGACGAGGTATCTACAAAATGAACGCAGCATCGATTCTACAGCCGCAACGCCCCCGTTGTCACGACGGGAATAACCCCGCCCGATTCGAGAGTCTCTGCTCACGAGATGCGGGGACTGTCGAATCCGGTGAGGAAATTAGTGAAGCGCGCGGAGCGCGAGCGTGAGCAAGCCCACCCTGCACGCGGTTCCTACACCTCCAACTCTGCTCGAAAGAGCGCTCGCCTATCAGAAACGCGGATTGGCAGTCGTCCCCTGTGCTGTGGGCACGAAAGGACCGGCGAAGGGCCTAGACGATTGGCAACAGACGATCTACAACACCCCTGAAGAACTAGTGCAACAATTTCCCGAAGGGAAGCCGATGAATATCGGCGTCATGACAGGGAGCGTATCTCAGGGGTTGATCGATGGCGATCTCGACTGCATGGAAGCTGTGCGACTCGCGCCATACGTCCTGCCACCGACCGACGCGGTATTCGGACGGCCGGGACGACCCGACTCCCATTGGTTGTATTACCAAGAGGGTGACGGCGGAAAACATCTGACATTCACAGACGAAGACGGGAAATCGCTGTTGGAACTGCGCCGGGGCGAGGGGGAAAAGCGACTTCTTACTATTTTTCCCGGGTCTGTGCATAAGGGCACCCGTGAACTGATTGAGTGGTCTAGCGAGGGCGAGCCGGCGAGGGTCCCGAAGGGCGTGTTAGACATCAAATTCGGCATGCTTGCTGCCTATTCGCTAACAGTACGCCGTTGGGTGCCTGGCAATCGCAATAACCTCTGCAAGGCGATTGTCGGTGTATTCCTGCGCGAAGGTATAGCAGGAGAATTCATCCACCACATCATTGACACGGTGGTCAAGGTAACCGGCGACGAAGAGGCTGACGCCCGATACAAGATCATCGCTAGCTTAACGGAGGCATGGCGGGGCAAGAAAGGTGAGGTTCCGGGATGGCCGAAATTGGAGCAGTGCACGAGTAGTACATTCGTCAGATTGTTTGCCGAGTATCTGGGCTTGAAGCAGGAGGCTCAAGTCGAGCCCCTGCCGATCGAGCTGGTTCAATCGGCCAGCGCTTTCACTAAGCTCGAACTGCCGCCGCGTGAATGCATTGTCGCGGGACTTCTATACAGCAATTCTCTGGCGATGCTCGCGGCATGGCGAGGTGTCGGAAAAACGATGGTCGCCATCGACCTCGCTATAGCTGTGGCATGCGGCCGGAAATTCATGGAATGGGACGTCCCCCGTGCGCGCCGGGCTTTGTACGTAGACGGCGAGATGCCTGCCGCCGATCTGCAGGATCGCCTGAAGAAGTTCTCGGGGGGCCGGTCGCTCGATATGCTCGACGTGCTGCCGTCGGAGTTCTTCTATGCGCACATGAAGGCTCCGTTGAACCTCGCTGATGAGACGCAGCAGAAACGGTTCTTGTTGCTGTTAGAAGCACTGCAGGCTGCTGACCGGAAGCCCGAGCTGATCATTCTCGACAATAAGAGCGCACTCGCGTCCGGCACCGACGAAAACTCCAATAGCGAGCAGGACACGTTCCTGTCATTTCTCCGTGAGCTTCGCCACCGCGGTCACACAACCGTCCTCGTACATCATGCGGGCAAGGGAGGTGACCAACGCGGTGCGAGCCGCAATGAGGACTTCCTGGACCTGAGCATTAAGTTGGAGTTACCGAAGCCGGGGAACAATGACGATGGACCGATGATGGATTCGGACGGCGCACGGTTCCTGCTGACTTTCACCAAGCATCGGGGCCTGCGCCCGACGCCGGCCATGCTGGACCTCGAACTGATGACGAATAAGGACGGCCACTTTGAGTGGGCGATTAAGGCGCCGAAGAAGAAATCGGAGCGTCTGAGAGTTCTGGAATATCTCGCAGACAACGTAGTGGAACGACAAGCTGATATCGGAGAAAACCTTAATCTCAAGGAGAGCAACGTGTCACGAGCAATAAAAGCGCTGCGTGAGAAAGAGTTGCTCCCCAAGAAAGGACTCACTCTAACCGATGCAGGAAACAACTACGTCGCGGCTTGCCGGCGAAACGACGGGGAAGAAATCGATGCGTAATAGCCCTCCAATCAAGGGTTCCGACAGCGCTCGTAAGTCATTGATTCTCGGACTTATCAACACCCTCGAAAAAGCTAACAATTTCGACGGGTTGATAAGTGATAACTCTCTGATAACTCGTGATAACTCAGGGGACGTAAGTGGTTGATCAACTTAGTAAGTGTGTTCAGGGGGTTGATAACTTATCGATATCGATTCGAGTGAAGTTATCAGTCGTCGTACCCCTAGAGTACGACTGATGATAACTCGCGATAACTCAAATCGGAGCTGGCAGCTCAGATCGAGCACCGTCAGCGACCCCCTGAAAACCCCCGCGAACGCTTCCACGAGAGAGCGCTCCCCGGCTCAGAATTTCTGCGAGCCCCCCTAAACGCGTGCCCAACAATCTCAGGACATCAGCATGAGCGACAAGCCTAAACCCCCGAAGCCTATCCACCCGATCACCAAAAAGATCATCGAACGGCAGAAGAAGGTGAAGCGCCGTTCCAAGGCGACGAGCGCTTACCAAAGGCTCGATGTCAAACTGCAGCGAGCCGTTGATGTCCTAGTCATGGGAGGGACGCAAGCGCAGGCGGCCATTGCGGCGGGCTACGCTAACAAAGCATCGCAAGTCACCCTGCGAGTACGTGGCCACCAGATCGCCCACAAGCCCGCCGTGCAGGCCGCTCTCAAGGAGCGCGAGCAAGAGGCGCGGGAGGAAGCCGGGCTTACCCTGACACGTTCCTGGCTTGAGACTCGCCGGATAGCCTACTTTGATCCCCTGAAGCTCTTTGACAAGCGCGGCAATATCCTGACGCCTAAACAGTTGGACGAGGATACGAGGGCAGCCGTCGCCAACTTCGAGGTCGAGGAACGGATCGAGTTAGTGAAGGGCAAGAAAGTCATAGTCAGAATCACGCGTTACAAATTCTGGAACAAGGTACAGGCTCTCAAGATGCACCTGCGTGGTCTCGGCGCCGTCCCCGAAGATTTACCCTCTGTCGTCATCCACAATGACACCTACAACACTCAGGCCAACATGGAAGTGACAACCGATGGAGTGGGTAGTGCAGACGGCCCGATCGATCCCGAGATGGAGTATCAGCGACTCATGGGCATGACGCCCGTGATCGAGCACGAGCGTCACCACAACACCGACGACTCGCCCCCTGATACTTCGCCACCCGATTCCGCAAGCTCAACCACCGCACCCCCGGACGTAACTTTCGAGCACCAAGACATCACACCCGAGAATGTGCGCTCTCGTCGCAAGCGGATCCGCCGGGCAGCACGCGCCTCCGTAGACGAGGCAATGGAGATATGGAAGAAGCTTGGACAGAAGGAGTAGCACATGCCGATAGTCGAGGGGGCGCACCGATAGCTCCGAGTGACTTATAACCTCAACTCCTAACCTACCGCTCTTGTTCACATTTCTCGACGCCCGTCGTGAGGGGTGTACATAACCGGTTGCAGGGTGAGATAGTAACCCCCTATTCACGTCTACGGGGGTTACTGATCATGGGCGAGAAACTCACACAAGCGATTGCACGCAAGCTGATTGCCGACTGCGGACGCACGCTCGTCGTGCGTGACGGCGAGTTCATCGTGAAGCTGCAGGGCAGGTCGATCGACGACAAGTCAACGAACTTCACGAACGATCTGCAGGACGCGGTCAGTACAGCTCAAGCAGAGTGGGCGCGTGAGCAGCAGTCCGCGCGTCAGTCAAAGGATGATGCGTGGTACTCGCAGACGATGGTGAGTGCGAATGTACCCATCCAGTTTCCCGATGACTATCAGCCCGATCGTCCTGCTGATCAGGACGTGGAGGACGAGACTGTCGTAAAGATCGAATACTGGTGGGATCGCACTTCGCGCAACTGGATCATCCAAGCGAAGGACGCGCAAGACAATCAGATCGGCGCTGCGGAGTACGCGGCTAACAAGCACACGTTGCCCGGCGCTCTGGCATCGATGCAAGCAATGCATCCCGACGTCCCCTGCGTGAAGTCATGAGCACTTCTGCTGTGTCCCCGGCTGTGGGCTACATCAGAGTCAGTACAGCGACGCAAGAGCTGGGACTTGAAGCTCAGCATGACGCCATTGCGCGCTTCGCGAAGCTGGAGGGCTTCGCGGTGTCGAAGGTCTTCGAGGAAGTCGAGACGGGCAAGGGTTCGGATGCTCTCGACCGCCGCCCGAAGTTAGCCGCAGCTCTGCAAGCTGCCCGCAAAGCCAAGGCGCCCGTTCT
Source organism: Gammaproteobacteria bacterium (assembly GCA_028293725.1). The sequence continues at coordinate 75,360 of JAQGOE010000246.1, forward strand.
GGTGGCGAAGCTCGATCGACTCTCGCGCGACGTGCACTTTATCTCGGGCCTCATGGCGCACCGTGTTGAGTTTATCGTCTGCGACCTGGGGCGACAGCCTGACCCCTTCGTACTTCACCTGTACGCCGCCTTAGCTGAGAAAGAACGCGGACTGATCTCGGCGCGCACCAAGGCAGGACTCGCGGCGGCGACGGCGCGCGGGGCGAGACTCGGCATGAAGGGTAAGCCCAAAGCTGTCGTGCGGGCTATCGCAGCTCAGGGGCGAGAGGCTCATCGCGCAGCATCGCTAGCGCGCCTCGAAGCCTTCCGCCCTCACCTCGAATTCGCACTGAAGGACGGCGCTTCTCTACGCGCCGCAGTCCAGACGCTGAACGAGCGGGGCATCGCTTCACCCACGGGTGCCTCGTGGCATTTGCAGACGGTTCATAAGGCCGCGCTCGATCTCAACTTGAGAACACGTAAGTAAACACACACTGTTAGGGGTAGCAGGAGATATCGCATGACTACGATCCGCTGGTATCAGGTTATAGATTGGGTTCGATGCGAGCAGCGACGAACCGTTACACCTACGACTACTGTTGCTTGCCCTCATCTGATGAGTTGTTTGGCTAATGAGTGCACCTACGAGTGCAAACCACAGATGGATCCTAAGAAACAGTTGAATAGGAGGGATGAGGCATGAGCCCCGTAGCGCTCAATGCTCGTGCACGCGCCTACTGGGCAGATCGCGAGCGCGCCGAGTCCCCGCTCAGCGCACACGTACAGGCGGACATCGAGCGCGACCGTCTGTCTGCGGCAGAGCGCCGCGAAGTCCTCCTGCACGGCCTGCGCCAACAAGTCGTCGAAGAGGAGAAGCGCAAGCGCAAAGCCAACTCCAGCAAGGGCGGCAGCAAACGCGGTGAGGTCAACAAGGAGCGGGACGAGCGGATGCGCGCACTTGACGCAGCAGGGAAGACTCTCAAGCAGATCGTGATGGTTCGCGAGCTGTTCCCGGGGGACGACTTCGATCACGACACTGTGGGCGCGTTCGATCGACGCCGTGCAATCGTGCGTCGAGTGCTGGCTACTAATCGGGTGGGGGACTGACCCACCCCTGCACGCACGCACTGCCCCTCGATCTCGACCCTCGATACCCCTACCAACCCCTACCTACCGCTCTGAGCGGTTAGAACGTCTCCCCCAGCTCTGACTACCGGTTCGCGAGCTGCGCCGCTCAGCGCCGATCTGCGGGGTTGGTAGCCCAAAAGTCGTCATCTAGTCACTTGAGCGCACTTTCGCGCCCGCGACAGAGAGCGTCTCTCCCTATCGTCAGCTCACCCCACACGCAAGAGGTGTAGCAAACGTGCCTGACTACCCAGATCAAGTCGGTGACGGAACATCGGCGTATCGCCCAACGTCGTGCCGCTTACCAACACTTCCATCACACCATTTGTGGCTCGCAGGGGCAGTGGCTTGTTAATTCCTGAACGCCGCATTGTCATGCCAAAACCGCTTATCGGAGAGGATGACAAGGATGTAACGCGTTTGCGCAGACAACACGGATTGACTCACGTCACTCATTCATTGACTTCAGGAGCTTGTCAACATGTCTGATACCCCTATTTCACCCGCCGCCGGCGCGCTGACTGCAGCGGGCGTTGCTCTCACGTTGGTTTCGGGAACTGTTACCGCTCGCGTGCCCACCATAGGCTCCGCAGCACTCGCGGGAGTCGCGCCCTCGTTGGCTGTGGGTATCGGCCCTGTTGTATCGATCGAACGGCCCTTTGAGTCCGCGACGATTACGTGGCCTAACATTTCAAACGGGGTGATCGGGGCCCCTTCGCCCAGGCTCTCATATCGACAAGCGTCCTTTCAGGCAACAGGCGTATTCGGCTCAGGCGGGTCAGTGAAGGTGCAAGGAAGTAACGACGGAATCAACTGGGCCGACCTTTCCCCTGGCGCGTTGACAGGAGCCGGCTTGTTCGCAGGCTTAGGCGCGAGTGAGCGCCCCAAGTACTTCAGACCTAACGTGACAGCCGGCGACACGACCACCGCGATCACTATCACGGGGTGGCTGAATTGAGCGCCGCCGCCCGCCCCGCCGCCTACGTCCCGAACCCCAGCATCGTTCGCCGACGCGTCACGGGCGGCGTCCTCGAACTTTTACCGCAGGGTGACTCGTACTGGATCGTGCCACCCACGTTCGGTCAGCCATGGCCGCAGATGGGCGGGCTGTTCGTCGGCGGCATGGAGAGTCCCGATGACGATCCTTTCAAAGCCTACTGGCTTGTCGCCAGTTGGGCTTCGCGTGTGTTGCCGTGGTACGTGGCAATGGAGTGGGCAAGCACCCTGCAAGTGTCGGGACACAAAGGCTGGACGCTTCCCTCGCGAGCTGAGATGCGCACGATGTATACGAACGTCAAACATCTGTTCAAGCCGGTTGTGCACTGGACCCGAACCCAACTGGCCCACGATGCAGACGAAGCCTATGCCTTCGACTTCAAAGACGGTCACTGCGACTCCTACTATAACACCTCGAGCAGCCGCCTAGCGCGCGCCGTCCGCCGAATTCCTATGAGGATCGAAAACGATGAGTAACTTAGCCATGAATGACACTGCAGATGATACCCCTGTTGTGTTGACGCCCGCCGACGCCGTACGAGCTGCGCAAGAGCGCCTCGACTCTGCTATCCAGGCTGTGAAGCGAGCGCGCGGGGTCAGAGACGGTGCACAAGTGCGTGTTGCGGAGCTGCAGGCGCTGGAAGCCGACGCCGTGCAACGTGACACAGAAACGTTGCGAGCCTGGACGATCGCGGGTAACTGGCACGAAGCCCCTGCACCTACCTCCGATCCGCAGCACCTGCAGGATGTCGCTTCCGCCGCGCATCGTCTGCGCACAGCGAACGCCAACCTTGCGCTGTTTGAAAAGGCAGAAGTGGCTGCTCGTGAGCAACTGGGTGCTGCTGATAGAGCATGGCGAGCGTCTCAGGCTGCACGGCGGCGCGAGGAATCCGATCGCATTGCGGAGCGCATCATAGAGCTGCGGCGCGAGGAGTTCGATCTGTGCGCGCGACTGGCCGTAGCACAGCATGACAGCGCGCAAACGAGCAGGGAGTTGCTCTCTCACAGAGCGCTCGTCACGCTCAGCAACCCTCCCGCTCGGCCGCGCTCCGAAACATTCGAGTCGGTAAATGGTAAGGCGTTGGGCGGCATCGTTGCTGATATCAACACGGCCATCTGCGGCCATGTATCGTTGCTCGATGGCGCGCGAGAGTTCTGGGACGAATTCAGCGCGGGCGGGATGTAGGTTGTGACGACAAGCAGCAATTGGGGCTCGCTGCCTGTTATGAAGCCGCGAACGTTTTACCCCCTGAGTCGCGGCGGGGACAAGTCGGGGGTGTCCTCTAACAACTCCGAAAGTAGGCGGGGATCCAATGCCTCATCACGGCCTTCCAGGTCCCGCAGCCTACAAGCCCGTCAGGGGGTGGACCTCGATCCCCTGGCGGGTGCTCCTTGTAATTCTCCGCACTCTCAACTTTATCTTTACAGGAATGGCGACATGAAGAAGATCATCCGCAACGTCACGACTTACGACGACCTGCTGCACGCGCTGCCGCCCGGCAAAGTTCTGGTAACAGGGGCGTGTTGGACAGGCACGCTGGCGCCGTTGATCGACTCGACTCTGATGTCGATCTCGGCGCTCTCGACGGGGTTCACGAGCGGCAACGTGTTGCACGCGCAGCCTACGCCCGCGGAGTTGAGTTTAGGCAGGCTTTGGGTAGGCTCTCTGCGTGATCAGATCGCACAAGCTGCGAACGACACACGCAGTGAGACCCACGACAAGATCGATGTGACAGAAGCCTTACGCGCGGTCGAGAGCGTCCGCAACGCGATGGGCGTGCCGAAACCTGTCTTCAGTCACATTGCCGATAGCATCCGCACGCTGCGCCGTGCTCGCGATGAGATGACGCAGGTCACAGCGCTCTCACAAGGAGCTGAAACAAACAGCGACAATGCCGGGCGAGTCTATTGCGACCGCTCCAAGCAGAACACGCGGGATTCTCTAGCACGTATTCGTGCTGCGGCTGCGGCTCAGTGGAACGACAACTCCTCGAATTCGAGCGCCCATCCTGTGGATGGACATGCGCGCAGCAACGGCTCAGTCGTGACAGCGTCGAGAGACGAGATGGTGCCGACGCCGATCGTGCCCTCTAGAGGGTCACAGATCGCGGGTCGCGGCGGGTACCGAGGGGATTTCTCGAAGGCTATCAGCCCCGCTGAGCAGAGCCAGATCAATCGTGAATACTGGGACAAGCAAAAGTGAGCCGCACCCTGCAGGTAACACGGGATTTTGCAGGGTACTACGCGCCCGAGAGGGTGGGCGCGACTCGACGGGCAACCCCTGAAGGGTTCCTCGTGCTGGTGGATACGCCGATCGCACGCATCGGGACCCAGCTTTATCACGCCAGTGAGTTGCCTGGTGTAGAGCCTGACAGCGAGGGGCTTATCAGAGTCGAGCGACCCGAGGAAGAAGTATTCGACAGTCTCACGCTCGCTAGCTTCGAGGGAAAGGACTACGTCATCGAGCATCCCCCCAAGGGTATCGATACAACCAACTGGAAGAAGCACGCTGTAGGTCATGTTCAAAATGTGCGCGAGGGATCGGGGTCCACTGCTGACCTCGTGCTAGCCGACATCATCGTCAAGGACCCTGCCGCTATCGCTTACATCAACAAGAACCTTCCTGACAATTCAGCGGGCTACAACTGTGGTTACGAGCAAGTAGCGCCCGGTTGCGCTATTCAACGCAACATCAGGGGCAATCACGTCGCGGCGGTAACGGTGGGCCGCGGGGGCGGACGTGTTGCCGTACGCGATCACGCTATGGTGACTCAGAACCGCGCCGCGATGGCAGGCGCTGGGGGTCGGCATCGCATAGGTGAGCCCTCAAAGCCTGTGAGCATCGCAGAGTTGAATGCAGCCAATCGCGAGTATTGGAACAAAAGATCGCGATGAGCGCCAGACCCGTGGTGACTTGCGCGTCAGGTGGGCGTAAGGAAAAAGATTGCTGCATCCATTTCGGTCTCAATACTTTTGACAAACAGATCGATCTTACTGAAGTCAACCATGTCAACCAAGAAGTAATCGCGCGCGACACCTTTCCTTGGGTTCACGTATGCGTAGTCTACCTCCAACAAGAAGTTTCGTTGCATTGGGGTCGAATCAACAGGGTTGGCGACGCTTGTCCAGTAGTACTGGTCAAAGGAGGAGCACACGATCGCAGGATAGTCGATCTGAATCGTGATTTCTTTTGGCACGGTCCCAATCATCGAGGCGCGAGTTTGGTTGTGGATAAACCCGTTGATGCACTGATTCAATGCCTTGTAGATCGGATCGCTCTCATCTCCTTGCCCCTTTTTTTCGCTTGCGAACAGCTTTGCAACGAGATCGGTCGTCTGGAAGTAGTGGTGCTCCAGATTGCGAGGGTGGTTGGGAATGAACGGCGTGTGGGTGAACACGCGATTCTGCGCCTTCATCGGATCCATCGGATCCATCCAGAAGACCGCACCCGCGCCCTCCGGGACATACTTGCACTCAATGAATAGACGAAGATGGATACTTCGCGGCGGACCAACAAAGCCGCTGGGGACTCGAAAGAGTCTCTCGACGATGAGATCTGATTCGCGAGTTTTGTCGGTCAACGCGTCTACATAGTACGGGCTGAGCAGCACCTCCCATTTATTCGCGCGAAAGTAGTTCGCGACCTTACACTGAAAGCTGTTGCCGCTTCTCTCGGCTAGTGTCCTCGCTGCCGCTGCATCCATTCTCGTAATCTCCTCTTCGATAGACCGGCGCCATCATCGTGCGTTTTACGCGCTACTCTACGACCTTGCCCTTGGCCGACTCAGAGCGCAACAGCGTTGCTAGTCAGGTAACGGCCTGAGACTTTGACCAAAGCTCTTCGTAAAACTCCACCTTTCGCTGCGCCACGTCGGGGTCCACCTTCTGCACGAGTGCCGGCGACCGGTTCGCAAAATCCTTGAGGGATTGAGTCAGGGACCAGACGCGACTCTGGTCTAGGATCACTAGTCGGTCATGAAGTGCCCGTGGCGGCGAAAGGCGAGCCTCAAGGAGCCTCTTTGGAAACTGTTGCTGCCATCGGGAAATCGCTGGCTTAAGGGTCTCAGCCTTGGTCGACGCGCCGTCCGAAAGTAGACGGATCGCTATTCCCTCCGCCGCAATGGGCGCGAAGTCCGTAACGACCTTGGAGTCCATGTAAGCATCTACGATCAGGACATCTTTCATTGCTTCTGCAAGTACCTTTCCCACAACCTGCAAAGCGTCCAAAGCCGCGCCAACGCCGACAAAACCCCCTCTCGCGGAAGTCGGGGCAATTGATTCCGCGTACGCGAGCGTCCGGTACAGCACGGTCAAGATCTTGTGTGCATTGCTCCCGCGAATGAGGGTGTTCAGGCCATCGGCTGCAACCGTGATTGTCACGATGTCCATGGAACTACCCGCAGCGCGCACGAGATTCACTGCCCTGCCCAGCCAACGAATCGTCTCCGGTGTAATCGGTTCCGGCCCGTACAGGGGAGGTGTCTCGCTTAGCAATTGACCCATTTGTAGATACAGTGACTCGGCGTCCATGGGGAGATCGATCTGCTGAGTGTTGATCAAACTACCACGTGTTCAAACGCTCGATGCACTGACGATAGACGTCAATGTGGCCGCGCACCCGGTTCCGCTCGTGCTCGGTGACTTCCACCTCGCCGGAAAGCGTAGTCACCCAACACCGGGGCGTGCTTTCGAGGTGCCCCTTGCTGTCCGTGATGAGTTGCTCATAACGTTCGATCATTGCCAAGCGTCCGGCGACGTTCACTTGCAATCGTTCGGCCATGTGTGTGCTCTCCGTTGGAGCGGCGAAACTTCGCAGGAGAGTACTCTCGATATGTTTATTTATCCAGTACACCCCCGCGGCGGGGCGTCGATGCGGGCAGCAACATTCGAATCCGGACCTGATTCGCCGCCTAATTAAGCGCTTATGACTTCGTTCAAGTCCGGCTCTGGGCAATCGCCCCGGGAACGGGTGAGGCGCCAGCAATTAGCGCAACGGCACTGGGACCCTGGGATCCTGGCGATTGATTCCCACTTCAACGCGCACGCCCTCGCGTGAAGCGAAGAAGAAGGAGCAGCATCGCCCGATCTCATCCGCCGTCCAGCCGTCCGCCACGTAGCGAGCGCGCTCGGCGGTGAGAATCGCGCGCAAGTCTGTGCCCGCCGCTACTTCCGTGAACTCGATCACGTTGCTCAACTTGTCGCGGGTGACTAACCAACAGGGGTGCAGGATCGGCAAGAGGGGATCGACGTTCTGGCGGCGGCGGTTCATGCAGGGAAATTTAGCACTGCCAATCCATTCCTCAGCAACTCGATTTCCCGAGGACTGTATGGCGTCGAGTGCGGACAGCGCCCCCGCAAGTGTGGGTCCTTGCAGGGTAGCTGTCAGGAGGGGCGGGTCGTCACCTCCGAATTATGGACTCGTCAGTGGGTTCGGCTACAGGCTCACCTTCTTCGCCCATCTTCGCCAGCTCTGAAAGCCGCATACCCAACGCGATAGAGATTCGCTCCAAGTTTACGGACTGAGGACTTACTTCACGCCGCAGTATGCGTCCGATAGTTGACTGCGCCACGCCCGACTTCTTCGCGAGGGCTGTTTGAGTCTTTAAGTCTTTGCTCGACGCCATGACCTGCTCTAACGCCCGAGTCCAGTCAATTCTATATGGGTGTCTGCGGCTCATGGCTGAGTCTCCTTCGCATCCGGCTCCCATCTGAAGGGGACGCTCCCCATGCGAACATAGATACAGACGGTATCGAGCAGTGCAACCCGCCGCTCGTGCCGCTGTTGATTGAGCCTTTCGGCCATGCCCGTCGCTTCAGCCATCGAGCTATAGGCTTTGTCCTGCTCTCTGAAATCCCCGATCTTGTGGTAGTAGCCGAGTCGAAACAGCCTCGCAAAGTCGCTTGGGCGCGTCTTATGGAACGGGTCGGTCCCATCGCCGCGCCATTGTGCGACGACATCAACAAGCAGGAAGGCCGGTTGCTCGCCCAACGCTTCCGCGATCTTGAAGAACTCTGTCAAAGTGGGGGGAGCGTCGCCGCGCTCAAACAGGCTCACCGCTTTCGTTTCGACGAGCTGCGCCCTCACCGCTAGCGCTTCGGGTGTCATGTTCCGTTCGATGCGGCGGCGCGTGAGCACTCTGCCAAACGCTTCCGGAAGTCGTGTGTCGAAGGGATCGGCGCTCATGACACACCCCCAGCAAGCTCCCGCGCAGTCCTCGCCACCATGAACTCCGGCGCCACCTGCAGCGCAGTTGCCATACGAAACACCATTGCTAGCGTCGGCGCGCGCAACCCCCGTTCCAGAAGTGAAGGGTAAGTTCGATCCATGTCAGTAAGCTCCGACAGCCTTTCCTGAGAGAGCCCCTGCTCAAGTCTGGTCGTACGCAGAGCGGTGCCGAATGCGAGCGCAAGGCTCCTCGCTTTTGTCTTCTGACGACCGCTCATGACACACCCCCTGAAATGCGGATGCGGAGATGCTCCAGACGCAACAGCAGCTCGACCCCTACGAACGCAACAGTTGAAATGAGCCAGTACAACCCAGCGAGTGCGACCCGCACGTCGAGTGACGCGTGCCACCACGCGAGAACTGCGCCTCCGAACACGAGGGTGGATGATGAAATAATGATGAGTAGGTTCATCTCATGCCACCCCTCGGGTAGATGAGACTGTCCACCCGTTCCCTGACTCTGCTCAGCTCGTCGCCGACACACAGATCGAGCGTGACGGCGAAGTCACGATCGGCGTCTGCGCTCTGCGCCTTGAGACCGATGACCACGACGGCGATGCAGGCCGAGACGCCCTTCAGCCGGGCACGTATCTCGTACAGCGTCGTGATCGCAGGTGTGACTTCGGCGGGAGGATCGAATGCATGCGATGCCATGCCATCGAATGCGGTGCCGAGACTTGTGGCGCGCGGCGTCGGCTTGCGGATAGACTTCCGCCTTCGGGACGAAGAACCCATGATTGCGTACTCCTTACGTACGTGGTTGTGGTAGGCGCTCGCCCGTGCGCAAACACGAGCGAGCGCTGCCTAATCCTAGGGTGGCGAGGTTGGATTCGACAACGGACGCAGACGGGTGCCCACTAGAAAAATCTGGGGCAGCGAGCGCGTTTTCACCCCTCTCACCGACGGCGCTCGCGGGCGCTGCGCGTCGATCGTGCGCGAGCGCCGTGTGGGGTCACCCCCTGCGGGATCGCCGCTCAGCGCCGGTTAGCGCACGTCAGCGAGCGGTGCGCGCTACTTCTTCACGCAGCGTCGCACGAACCCTTTAGGGAATGCGCATATCGCGCCCCCGCTACCATATGATCCTACGGCCTTGACGAGCGCGGCCGTGTTTAGATTCCAATGAGCGACGAGTCCGCCGCTCTCATCCGGAACCAGCCGGATCTCTCCACCGAATAGCTGTCGCAGAATTACACGCGCCTTCAGCGCGGCCCGCTAGTCGCCCGCGAGCCCTTGTGTAATCTGGCGCCGGTATGCTTCCGCTGCCCGCGGAAGCATTGTCAGTATTTTCGCCGACTGCCTCGCTGCTGGCCCCTGCTCCTCCAGTTCACGCCGCTTCGATTCCGCCCGGTCAATGGCTGCTTGGATTTCGTCCGCGGGCATGTCCGGGTCGCCGTGCTTCAAGCGCTCGCGTAACCGCTCGATGCGGGAGCAAAGCTCTTGAAGCTCAAGGGGTACTTCGACCGCTCGTGTTTGCATAGCGCGCGTCCGCTCAAGGAAATATTCGTGCATCTCCTTGGCCATCTCCGCCGCGCGCTCCGGCGCAAGCAGTTCCTTCCGAATAGGGTCGAGGAGTACGCGCTCGGCTACCTCGCGCCGGAGACGAACGGAGTTCGAGCAAGGACCGCCATCACGATAACTGGAGCATCCGTACTCCGTCGCGTTCACGCCAATGTAGTAGGCGCCGCACGAATCACACCGAAGGAGTCCGGAGAGTAGGTATTTCACCCGCCCACCGGTATGCGTGCTCGCGGAGTCATTCGGTGCACGCATACGCCGTTGCGCACGTTCGAATAAATCATCTGAGACGATGCGCAGAGTTTCGTCGACGTGTGTGATCCATTCGGATTTTGGGCGCATGACGCGCGAACGCTTGCCGGAGTCCGGATCTTTGCGCCACTCACTGACGTTCCAGTGAATAACGCCGCGGTAACGCTCGTTGCGAACGATCACCCGGATTCCGGAGCCCATCCAACCCCTCGCGCGTCGCGAAGTACGTTTCCAACTCGCGCCCGGGGTCAGGATGCGTCGAGCATTGAGGTCGGCCGCTATCGTTCGCGCCGACATCCCATCCGCGAACTTCCGAAAATCTCCTGCACGATGAAAGCCTCGACGCGATCGTCCTCCCCGTCGCGATAACCGTAGGCACGGCCGCCGGTCGGTTTGCCATCCATTGCACGCATCTGCAGCGCAGAATACGTGCGACGCTTTACCATTTCGATGAACTCGCCGCCCATGATGCTGGCCAGTCCGGCTTGCATACGCGCCGTGGGCGCCGTCGATTCAAACCCGTCTTGAACGCCGACGACCAGGACTCCACGGAATTTTAACCGCTTTATCAGCGGCGGAAGATCCTCCGTGCGGGCGAGGCGATGAAGGTCCATGACGACCAAAGCGTCAAACTCTCGAGCTTCGCTCCCGCGGATCATCATCTGTACGCCTGGCCGATTGCCGAGCGCATCGCCCGAGATGCCCTCGTCCTTGAACCGCCCGGCAATATCCCAGCCCCGGCGATGGGCGTACTCGGTACACACGCGCACTTGGTCGATGATGCTTGACTCGTTCTGCCGGTCGGTGCTGAACCGAGCATAGATTGCCGCTCTCACAGTTTTATCTCACTTGGCATTTTAACGTCAGATTTGCTAAGTAAATCGGCCGCTGCCCAGAGGAAGTAAATACCAACTGGAACTCGGGTCCTCTTACCCAATTCCTCGAGGCTATTGTAAGCAGGCCGACCTAATAACAGCGATGTGAGGACTCGCTTTCCTTTCGTCTCCATTTGTGCGCAGTCTCTACGGTGATAGTAGCGCGCCGTAAGATGCTCCGAATGGCGAAGGGACACAACCGTGACAGAGACTAGGTTGTGTTGCCCGAAGTTTTACCGGGAGGTGGAGGGCCGCTCACGCTCGATTGCAAGTCCAGGGGGGCGCCGATCGTTGCTGTCACATTGCATTCTCCGACGCAGCCTTGTTGAGCCATGAATGCGTCTACCGCAGCGCGCGCATAGATCGACGCAAGCTCATCGAGAAGATCTGACCGCGGAGAATTCATCTTCAGATGTATTCTCCGAATATCGTATATGTTGGTAAACCCAGCGAGGCGTAGCCCGGCGCACTCAAGCGCGGATGGACGTCAGAACGGTGTCCCATCGCCCGATTCAGAAGAGACCACGAACGTGAGGTGGACTCACGGAGCCGTGAGGCTCGAAGCGAAGAATGAGTGCGTCGCCCTACGCTTCGCCCAATCGTCACGCGGCGTGGCCATTTAGTCGTGCCGTGCAAGCCCACCGGGGCCGCTGCTATCCTTCAGCCATGAACCGTCGGCGGTGAGGCGCGGAGCGCATGCGGCCACTCTCCGACGATGATTACATCACGACTGTCACTCGCGCTCTCATTGAGCTGCTACCCTGGATAAGCCTGCCGCGCCAAGGGTCCGCATCGATGCCAGTCACTCAGAACACTGCGTTCGACCTAGCGGAGCCCAGGTGCGCGACGATCTACGGTGACTCCAGCCTGCTCGACGATCGCGGCATCGCGACATGACTGGTATCAGTCGTCGTCGTAAGCTCTCGCAGCGATCTGCACTACCCGCCAGGATCGGTGGCCGCTCTTAGAGCGGCCGGGCGTAGATTCACCTCTGCCTGTTCCTCTAGGAGCACTCCCATGAGCAACATTCCATGTGCAGACCATTCACACTGAAGAAGAAGCGGCGTTGATCTTCGAAAACGCTAAAGGACTTATGAGGAAGATTGTGCCGCGAATGGACGAGAATGGAGATCCAAGGGCTTAGGTTATGGAGGCAGTTAGAGTTTCTCGTCTTATGCGAAACTCGCGGCGCGCGCCCTGACACTCAATCAGACATCCTGGGATTCGATTGGAAGTCCACAACATGCTGTGTCATCCGTCATTGGAATCTGTCGAGACTGCCGCGACCACCGATGTGACAGGCCGGTATTTTGCGTCTATGGAGAGCCAGACCAGGCTGATGGTCTCCGCAAGTTTCTGATTTCATTGAACGCGAGTTATTAGGAATCCGTACTGAGCCACCCAAAGCCGGCGCGATAGTGGAACGTCGCGCGCGGCGTGCGCCCGGCCGCCAAGGCGGCGGCCTTGACCCGGGATCCCTTGGAGGCGATGCTCGCCACCTGTACCGACGGCTTGATCGGCCTTCGCGATCGCGCCCTTCTCCCCGCGATAAACCCCGTCAACGGGGACCCTCACAGAGCTCGGCGGGTCTACATCACGAATGCCAGCAAGCAAGGAATAGCGTGCCGCATTCACTGATAAGACTCCTGTTTGACTCGTCAATACATTCACGCTGACTAAGGCGGCGATATTCTTGGAGATCGGTGACGATCTCGCCGCCTCCTGTAGTGCGCTTTGGAATATTGACATCAATGAGCGAGGTTTACGTGAATCAAACAGAGTATCGGGTTCATGGCGTGCGCGTTGAGCGGTTCATACCACTCACACCCGCGCAAGGTCAGCCGCCTATCGTTTTCGTGCACGGCGGGTGCGGTGGGAGTTGGTCCTGGGTGCATTTTCTGCCCTACTTCGCACAGGCAGGATGGGACTGTCACGCGCTGAACTGGTTTGGGCATAATGGATCTGCTCCTCATCCTGAGGTCGGCCTTCTACAACGCGGAATCGCCGATGTTACCGAGGAGATCGCTCACGTTGCCGGCCATTTCGAGGAATCGCCAGTCATCATCGCGCACAGCATGGGCGCCCTTGCGGCTCAGAAATATGCCGAATGCCATCCTGTCTCCGCCCTGGTACTCCTAACACCGGTCGTGCCAACGGAGATAGGTGGCGACGTCATCGATCTACCGATCGACCCGAATCAGCCATGGGTGCCCCCACCATTCGAGATCGCACGCGACTTGATGTTCCAGGGCCTGGAAGAAGACGAAGCCAGAACGTATTTCGAGAAACTATGTCCGGAGTCACCGAAGGCCGTGTACGAAGCAACACGATGGACGGTGCCCATCGACCGCGTCAAAGTTTCGGGCCCTATTTTGGTCGTGTCGAGTGAATTGGATCATCTTACGCCGCCCGCAAGCGGACGATCCCTGGCAACGTTCTACGGGGCTGATTACCGCTATCTGCGCGGCCGTGGTCACAACGTTCTTTTGGAGCCGAACTGGCGGGAGACGGCCAGCATGGTTGCGGCTTGGCTGGGCCGCGAAACCAGAGTCGGTGCGGCGTAGGCTCTATGTCGTAGGTTCGCACGAAATGTGAGACCGTTAGTGTGTCGGGCGTGACCAGTGTATCAAGTTATGTCTGCACGCCGTAACGGCGGCGCCCTGCTTCCACAGAAGCAAGCAGAGTGATCGTTTAAGTTAGCAATCGCAATTCGAGGTAACGTTTATGGCCGATATCACACTCTGGGGCTTCGACGGATCGACCCACGTCCGTACGGTGAAGATGCCTCTCGCCGAGAAACATGTGTCGAATTTCAAGCAGATCCCCTTGAATGTGCTCAAGGGTGAACCAAAAACAAGCGAACACCTGGCACGTCACCCGTTCGGCAAAGTTCCGGTTCTCGAGCTTGGGTGAACGCGACCGCCACAATCACCCTTCCCGCGCCGTCTCCGGTCTCGCTCGGCGGCTGGCTTACATTTTCTATGGCGGATGCTCCGGCCCATCTACCACTACTGGCCGCTCACGGTTCTTTGCCCGCCTTTACCGTGTAGCCTGCTTCACGCCACGCCTCCATGCCGCCGTCTAACGCCACGGCGCCGTGGAAGCCCATCTGGCGCAGCGTGGCGGTCGCCAGCGTTGAGACGCGGCCAAACTCGCAGTAGACAACAATCCTCCGCGTCGGATCAGTCAGTTCCTCGTTGACGCGCAACTCCAGCTGACCGCGCGGCAGCAGTCGTGCCCCCGAGATATGACCCTGTTCGAAGGCGTCACGCTCGCGTACGTCGAGCACGA
>JAQGOE010000043.1 GCA_028293725.1 Gammaproteobacteria bacterium
CCCTCACTGATGCGCCGAGCAGTGTCCACGACGTCCTTTGTAAGTAGCTGCATACGCGCATCGCTCATGTACTGGGCGGCGCTGGCTACGCTGATAGCAGCGATAATCCGGCCGGCCACATCGCGGATGGGAGCCGCTACGCAACGGACCTGATCCTCGTTCTCCTCCAGGTCGAAGGCATACCCCGCTTGCGCATAAGTTTGCATTCGCCCGAGCCACTCACGGAGGGCCATCGGCGTAGGCTGGCCGCCGTTCTCCGCGCGGAAGAAGTTTATCCAGGACTCCTCATCGTGATCGAGAATCAAAGCCTTACCCAGTCCTGTAGACGAGACGGGTTGCCGCTCGCCGACGCGGGAGCTCAGGTTGATCCGCCGCTTGCCGGAAATCTTATCGAGGTACAACACCTGCTCGCGGTCGAGGACGCCCAGGTGCACGGTGTCTTCTGTCAGGAGTGCCAGCTGCTCGAGTTGCGGGGCTGCGACGCGCGGCAGATCGAGCTCGTCGCGCACCCGGAAGCCGAGTTCGAGAAGCTTAGGCCCGAGGCTGTAGCCGCTACGGTGCACGAATGTCAGGTAGCGACGATCGGCGAGGGCGGAGGCCAGGCGATGTGTCGTACTCCGCGTGAGTTTCAGACGGTCGGCCAGGTCGCCGAGCGTAATCGGACCTTCGGCCACGAGCTCGATAACGTCCAGGCCGCGGAATAGCGTCTGACTCCCGAGCCGAGACGGCTCCAGGGTATCGTTAGCCTTGGCGGGCTTGCGGCGGCTTATAGGTGTTCTTCCCATTATGTGGTACCCATATTAGTATGTGGGACACGACGTTTCGCCCGCAATGGGCGCCTCACGGTCTCCCCGGAAAATAATCCATGACGTTCCCGGTCATCCGACAGGTCCGTGCCAGCGTGATTCGCGGTGGTGGCGCCGATTACCACGACCAGCAGGGCGCCCATTGGATCGACGATCACATCGCCACGCCCATGAGCCGCTATCCCGAGTACCGGCAGAGCCGCCGCAGCTTTGGCATCAACGTGCTCGGCACCCTGGTGGTTGAGATCGAGGCAGCCGATGGAACGGTGGGATTCGCAGTCACTACGGGCGGTGAGCCCGCCGCATTCATTGTGGAAAAGCATCTCGCTCGCTTTCTGGAAGGTCGAGACCCGACGCAGATCGAGAAAATCTGGGACCAGATGTATTTCTCGACTCAGTACTACGGCCGCAAGGGCCTGGTGGTGAATGCGATCTCCGGCGTCGACCTTGCCCTGTGGGACCTGCTCGGCAAGCTCCGGGGTGAGCCCGTCTACCAGATGCTCGGCGGCGCGGTTCGCGACGAGCTCGTGTTCTACGCCACCGGTGCGCGTCCGGACATCGCGAAGCAGTTGGGTTTCATCGGCGGCAAGCTGCCGCTACATCATGGTCCCGCGGAAGGCGAGGAAGGTTTTGCGAAGAATCTCGCCATGCTAGCTGACATGCGCGGCAAAGTCGGTTCCGACTTCTGGCTCATGCTCGATTGCTGGATGAGCCTCGATCTCAACTACGCGATCAGACTGGCTGGGCGCGCGCAGGAATACGGGTTGAAGTGGATCGAAGAGGCGCTGTCTCCCGATGATTACTGGGGCTACGCCGATTTGAAGCGCAACACGCCACGCGGGATGTTGGTCACCACGGGGGAGCACGAGGCGACGCGCTGGGGCTTTCGGATGCTGCTCGAGATGGAATGCTGCGACATCATTCAGCCCGACGTCGGTTGGTGCGGTGGGATGACGGAGTTGCTGAAGATTGGCGCGCTCGCGGACAGTCGCGGTGTGCTCGTCATTCCCCACGGCTCGAGTGTCTACAGCTACCACTTCGTTATCACACGTCACAACAGTCCGTTCGCCGAATTTCTCATGATGGCGCCGGGCGCCGACAAGGTGGTCCCGATGTTCCATCCGCAGCTTACGGGTGAGCCTGTGCCGGTGAACGGGCGGCTCAAGTTGCCCGACCGACCGGGCTTCGGCGTCGAGCTCAACCGCAGTGTCGCGCTCCATCGACCCTACAACCACTGATCCAGCCCACCGTCATCACTCGAGGCTCACACCGCCCATGAAACTGCTGCGTTACGGCCCCGCCGGCCGCGAACAACCCGGACTTCTCGATTCCCGGGGCCAGATCCGCGCGCTCGCGGGACGCTACCCTGACATCGGTCCAGAACAGTTGGCTCCGGCGACCCTGAAAGCGCTGGCCGCCATCGATCCGGCCACACTGCCGCTGGTACCGGGCAGCCCGCGACTGGGCCTGCCGTTCGCCGGCACCCGAAAATTCATTGCCGTCGGTCTCAATTACGCCGACCACGCCGCGGAATCGAATATGCCCATTCCCGCCGAACCGGTGATATTCACCAAGGCTGTGAGTTGCCTGCAGGGGCCGAACGACCCTGTGATGCTTCCGAAGGATTCGAAAAAGACGGACTGGGAGGTGGAGCTCGGGATCGTCATCGGCACCCGGGCCAGTTATGTTGAGGAGAGCGAGGCGCTCGAGCATGTCGCGGGCTATGTCGTGGTCAACGACGTGTCGGAGCGCGAATACCAGTTGGAACGGGGCGGTACCTGGGATAAGGGCAAGGGGTGCGACACCTTCGGTCCGGTCGGTCCGTGGCTCGTTACGCGCGATGAAGTCGGCGACGTGCAGAGCCTGGGTATGTGGCTGGACGTCAACGGGCAGCGCATGCAGACCGGCAGCACGAAGACCATGATTTTCGGGGTCAAGACGCTCGTGAGTTACATCAGTCGTTTCCTGACCCTCGAGCCCGGCGACATCATCACGACGGGCACGCCACCAGGGGTGGGTGCCGGCAAGAAGCCGCAGCCGATTTTCCTCAAGGCTGGCGATTCCATCCGCCTCGGCATCGAGAAGTTGGGTGAGCAGCAGCAACAGGTCGTTGCCTGGCGGCGCGCCGGCTGAGACCTCCGGAGAAGACTGTGTATTCCGAGCGATTCAGCAATCGGGTAGCCGTTATCACGGGCGGCGCGTCCGGCGTAGGTTTGGAGATTGCCATGCGCATCGCCGCCGAAGGCGGCAAGGTGAGCCTGTGGGATCGTGACGCGACGACTTTGGCCAAAGCGGCGGCGTCGGTCGGCGATGGAACTCACAGCGTGCAGGTCGATGTCACGGATGCCGCGAAGCTGTCGAGCGCTGCCGAAAGTGTTTATGCGAAGTTCGGCCGGATCGACGTGTTGGTAGGGAGCGCAGGTATCACGGGCCCCACGGCGAAACTGTGGGAGTATCCGCTGGAAGAGTGGCGGCGCGTGATCGACATCGATCTGAACGGGATTTTCTACACGTGCCGGGCGGTCGTGCCCCAGATGCTGAAGAACGACTACGGCCGTATAGTCAACATCAGCTCCGTGGCGGGCAAGGAAGGCAACCCGAACGCCTCGGCCTACTCGACCGCGAAGGCTGCGGTGATCGGACTCACGAAGTCGCTGGGAAAGGAGCTCGCCACCACCGGTATCCGGGTGAACTGCGTGACCCCGGCAACCTTCAACAGCCCGCTGCTCGCGCAGCTGCCCCAGAGCCAGATCGACTACATGAGATCGAAAATTCCCATGGGGCGCCTGGGTGGGATGGAGGAGGTGGCGGCCCTCGTGTGTTGGTTGGCGAGCGAGGAATGCTCGTTCTCGACAGCCGCGACCTTCGATATTTCGGGCGGTCGTACTACTTACTGAGCCATCCGGGGGCGTCGTGCAGGACCTGCAAATCGTCGACGCACACATGCATTTGTGGGATCTCGATGAGATCCGCTATCCCTGGCTCACGCCTCCCTTGCCTGTGGGAGTCACCGGTGACGTGAGGTCGATTGCCAAGACGTACCTGTTCGACGACTACCTGCGCGACGCCGGCGGTGAGGGCGGCAGGATTCGTGTAGCAAAGGTCGTTCATGTCGAGGCGGGCGCCAATCCCGCCGACTCTTTGAAAGAGACGCGGTGGCTGCAGCGAGTGGCCGATGCCCGTGGATATCCGCAGGCGCTGGTCGCGCACGCGGAGTTGAATGACCCAAAGGTGGAAGCGCTCCTGGCGGAGCATGCGAGCCACCGCAATGTGCGCGGCATACGCCAGATTCTGAACTGGCACGCCGACCCGAAGAAAACTTACACACCGCGTGACTTGCTCGCCGACGCCGGCTGGGAGAAGGGATTCGCGCTCCTGCGCAAATACAACCTGTCCTTCGATCTGCAGGTCTATCCGGGGCAGATGCAGGCCGCCGCGCAGCTCGCGAGTCGTCATCCCGACATACCGATCATTTTGAACCACACGGGTATGCCGGTGGATCGGGATGGGGCGGGACTGCAGGCCTGGCGCGCCGGCATGCAGGCCCTGGCGCAGCAGCGGAATGTGGCGGTGAAAATCTCCGGTCTGGCCATGCTCGACTGGCAATGGACTATCGACAGCCTGCGCCCGTTCGTGCTGCAGACGATCGAGCTCTTCGGCACCGAGCGCTGTCTGTTCGCGAGCAACTTTCCGGTCGATCGTCTGTTCGGCTCATTCGCGCGCCACTACAGCGCCTACCAGTCGCTCACCGCGACTCTGAGCGCCGCCGAGCGGGCGCAGGTCTTTACGACGAACGCAGAACGAATTTATCGAATCTGAGCTTTCCGGCCGAGGGGGGTCGCGACAGTGCCCAATCCGTTACTTGGTGTTTTCTTTCACTGGCTGGGCGGACTCGCCTCGGCCAGCTTCTATGTCCCGTTTCGTGGGGTGCGCGGCTGGTCGTGGGAGATTTTCTGGCTCGTCGGGGGGGTGTTCAGTTGGATCATCGCTCCCTGGCTGTTCGCGGCCGTCCGCACTCATGATCTGCTCGAGGTCCTTGCCGAAACACCGTTGGCGACCCTGGCGTTGTGTTACTTCTTCGGTGCGTTGTGGGGTTTCGGGGGCCTGACGTTCGGTCTCACGATGCGCTACCTCGGTATCTCGCTCGGAACCGCCATCGCGCTGGGCCTCACCGCTGCGTTTGGAACGCTCATCCCACCCCTGGTGAGTGGGCAGCTGTTTGGCTCACTGATCCACTCGACTGGCGGGCTCGTCGTGCTCCTTGGCGTGGCGACGGCACTCCTGGGAATCGCCATTGTCGGCAAGGCCGGTCATGCCAAGGAATTCGAGCAGGCCGCGCGTCTGGAGATGGCCTCCGGCGGTTGCAGCGATCTTCCCAGGGCCGCGGATTTTCGCAAGGGAGTGGGGGTCGCGGTGTTTTCCGGAATCATGAGCAGTTGCTTCGCCTATGGTCTTGCCGCGGGTGAGCCGCTGCGCCAATTGACACTCGCTCACGGCACTCCTGCGCTGGCGCAGGGCCTGCCGGTCCTGGTCGTCGTCCTGCTCGGCGGGTTCACCACCAACGCAGTGTGGTGTCTGATCCTGATTCTCAAAAACCGCAGCGCCCGTGAGCTGGTCGGCGAGCTCAAAGTGGCAGGCGCGGACCTGGTTCCTTCAACGGGCCGCAACTACCTGCTGTGCGCGCTCGCGGGTACGGCCTGGTACTTCCAATTCTTCTTCTACACCATGGGCGAGAGCCAGATGGGCCGCTACCACTTTTCGAGCTGGACCCTCCACATGTCCAGCATCATTATTTTCGCGGCGCTCTGGGGACTCGGCCTGCGGGAGTGGCGTGGTGCGAGCCGGCGCAGCATGGTCCTTCTGACAGTGGGGCTCCTGGTGTTGGTGGGTTCCACCGTGGTCATCGGCTTGGGAAACGCCCTCGTGGCGCGGAGTTGAGAATATGACCTTGCAGAATAAAACCGCCCTCATAACGGCTGCCGCCCAGGGAATCGGTCGCGCGAGCGCGGAGGCACTCGCTCGTGCGGGTGCCCGGGTAATCGCTACCGACATAAACGAGGAAAAGCTCTTGGAGCTCCAAGGCGTTAAAGGCATTGAAACGCGCAAGCTCGATGTCCTCGACGCAAAGAGTATTGAATCGCTGCTGGCCTCCGTCGGACCGGTCGACGTGCTTTTCAATTGTGCGGGCTTCGTTCACAACGGCGCGTTGCTCGACTCGACGGAGAAGGAGTTGGATTTCGCCTTCGACCTGAATGTGAAGGCGATGGTCCGGACCATTCGTGCCGTGCTGCCCGGAATGCTGGCGCGCGGTGACGGCGCCATAATCAATATGGCCTCCGTGGTGAGTAGTGTGAAAGGTGTAGCTTCGCGATTCGTTTATGGCACTACCAAGGCCGCAGTGATCGGATTGACGAAGTCGGTGGCGGCCGATTACGTCAGCCGGGGTATTCGGTGTAATGCGATCTGCCCGGGTACTGTCGAGACTCCCTCGCTGGACGATCGGCTGCGGGCGCAAGGCGACTACGCAAAGACCCGCGCTGCCTTCGTTGCTCGTCAACCTATAGGGCGCGTCGGCCGCCCCGAGGAGATCGCGGACCTCGTTCTATATCTTGCGGCGGCGACCTATACGACGGGTCAGATTCATATCATCGACGGCGGCTGGAGCATCTAGCGTGAGGATCGCTGACTTGGTCTATAAAACCGAGTTTCGCGGCATCAGAGGAGTGCTCGCCTTGCTGTGGCTGGTGCCTGCGCTGTTTCCTGGCCTGTCACCTGGAGCGACTCCCATGTCTGACTCCTCTTCTCACAGCTCGATCACCCAAGCCTCCTTCGGCCAGACGAACGCTGGCACTCCTGTCGATCTGTACACCCTGAGGAATCACCAGGGGATGGAAGCCCGGATTGCGACTTATGGCGGGATTGTCACGACGCTGACCGCGCCCGATCGCAAAGGGCACTATGCCGACGTGGTGCTCGGGTATGACTCCCTGCCGGAATACATCAAGGGCACTTCCTACTTCGGTGCCATGATCGGCCGCTATGGCAACCGGATCGCGCACGGACAGTTCACCCTCGACGGCAAAAGGTACAGCCTCGCCACCAACAATGGGCCCAACTCGCTGCATGGCGGGCGGGTCGGATTCGACCGGGTGGTATGGCGGGTGGAGAAGGCAGCTGTGGTCGCGGAGGGTCCGCAGCTCTCGCTGACGTATCTGAGCCGTGACGGTGAGGAGGGCTATCCCGGGAATCTCAAAGTCAAAGCGGTCTATACCCTGGGTGAAGACAACTCGCTGCGGCTCGACTACACGGCTGTCACAGATAAAGACACCCCCGTGAATCTCACGCAGCACTCCTACTTCAACCTGCGCGGCCGGGGTGATGTGCTCGGCAACGTTCTACAGATCCCGGCCGACCAGTTCACGCCCGTGGATAGCACTCTCATCCCTTCGGGAGAGTTGCGGCCGGTAGCGGGCACTCCGTTCGACTTCCGCCAGCCGACGGCGATCGGCGCACGGATCCGCGCCGCGGATCAGCAACTCGAGTTCGGCAAGGGATATGACCACAACTGGGTGATCGCTATGTCCGATGGAGCCTTGGCCGCCGGAGCCCTGGCCGTGGTGGCGACGGTCTATGAGCCCGACACGGGACGCGTGCTCGAGGTGTCCTCCACCGAGCCCGGCGTGCAGTTCTACAGCGGCAATTTTCTCGACGGCAGCAGCACAGGGAAGGGCGGTTGGGCCTATGCTCGCCACGACGGACTGGCGCTGGAGCCCCAACATTTTCCGGACTCTCCCAACCACGCCAATTTTCCGTCCGTCATCCTGAAGCCCGGACAGACATACCACAACACCATCAGCTACCGATTCTCGGTTCGGTAAGCCGTCTGATCGCCGCCGTCAGTTCGACGGATAGAACCACGAGCGCACAATATCCATATTCTGCTTCAAAAGAATCTGCGGATTGGACATCTGTTGGTATTGAGCGCGGCTGGGTCCGTTCAACACCGAGTCGATATCGCTACGCGATCGGGCGTTGAGCATCCAATCCATGGAAGGGTCCTGCGAGCCCGCCTGGGCGGAGGGGAGCCGTAGTTCGGCGAAGTGCTGCGTGCAGCCCCCCACGAGCGAGCGCAACTCCACCTGGGCAGTCACCCCTCGACCCCAGCGAGTGCTGAATGAACCGAGCACTGGTGCCACGAAGTCAGGGCCGGGCGGCCAGGGTTGGGGAGCGTTCGACGTGTTGTTTTGGGGCTGCTCCCGGCGCTCGCCCGAGGTGTTACCGGGGATTGGCGCTGTACAGAGCAGATTCCCGCCGTAGGTCGGCGCGTTGTCCAGAATCAGGATGCGAACCTGATCCCACAGGACGTAGCAGTCGCCGGTGGGTGTGGCGGACGCCGTAGACGGGGTGCTCGGTGCGCTGCTACCACACACTCCCGGCGTCCCGTCGGCGCGGATAAGTTTCTCGTCCGCCAGCGCTTGAATGATCTGCTCCAGCGTCAGGGCTCCGCTCGCCTCGACGTAGCCTCCATCCCCGAGGCGATCCCAAATAGAGTGGTCCTTCGCGAGTTTGACCATGCCCCCGGGACTGATGTAGGGGAAGCGGGCGCTGTTATGGACCGCCTGCGCGAGTGTGAGTGACTTGGTTTCCAACCTCGCGTCGAGTATGTCGTACGCGTCGGTACGCTGCAGACTGAACGTGTTCTGAAATACAGCCTGGCCGGCGCCAAGCGCCGTAGTAGACAGTGCCAACGCGGGCAGCCGGGCGCCCGAGCCACCGGATGGGTAGAGTAAGGTGAACTCACGCTCCCATGGATTGGGCGCGGTGGCGGCCGCGCTACCGCATTTTTTCACGATATCGTCCCAGTCGCGCGCCCACACTTCCTCCAGACCCCGGGAGCGATCCAGAGAGTCGAACGCCTTGGGAATAAACCTCTGCACCAGGTCTGGAAACAACATGAGCCCGACGACCGTCGACAGATGGTCCATGCCGGTGAAGCTGTTGGCGACGTCGCGAACCTTGGAGCAAGGACCCGAGGGGCTCCTTCGGACCAGGTCGAGCGATGTGACAAACGCTGCCGACCCCAGGCTGCCACCCGAAATTCCGCTGATCACAAAGATGTTATCTGCAAAGGTACGGGAGCTACTGCGCGCTTCATCCTCCAGCTTGCCGAGAGAGGACGTGGTCCAATAGGCCGCGCGTGATGCGCCGCCGGAACTGGAAATGAAAATGACGGGTGCCCGCGGGTTGGGTCGATGGCGCAGCCAGTCGACGAACGCAACGCCCAACTCCCGGCGCGGCGCGTTGACAATACCCGCCGCCGGAGCCGCGACCACGTGATTTTCATTCCAATGCCAGGAGACGAACACGAGCACCACCACGATCCAGGTCGCCGCCGGAAGGTGCCACGACTTGGGCACGTAGGTGAGAACGAGGCCGCCGAAAATAGTCCACGACATCAGCGCGAAAAGGAGCAAAGCAGGTGCCCCGATCCAGCGGGCGAAAGGAGACATCCAGATGGGGAGCGCAATCGCGATTCCAATGGAGGTGATGAAGAGAACGGCAATGAACACCTTGGCCCAACCCGCCAGGTCGTCGAAGCGCTCGATGTCCTCGAACTCCTTGCGATGCCACCTGGCCACCCACTCATGACCATTGCGGCGTGCCCAGGAGCGGCGAAAGACCAGCCCGACGAACACGGCCACACAGATGAGGCTCGAAGCGACACCAAGCCCCAGGAGTTGCGGAGTACGGAGCAGGAAAACCGCAATGGGCACACCTGCCGCCAGTGCCAGAATCCGCGGTAGATGCTTCGCGACGGCCGTGGCGAATGTGGGTGAGCGGCACGCTCCGACCAGGTCCGGGTCGAAGCGTTTCCCTACCAACAGCCGGGCCACGTACCACGCGGACATCATCCACATCGTGTAGGCGACCGCGAACGAGAAGGACTGTGGCGTGACGTGCCAACGCGCTTCTGGACCGTCGTCGAACGCTCGCAACGCTTCCTGCGCCTGGGAAACGTACAGGATCACGAGATTCCCAAGGATGACCGTTGCGAGCGGAAAGAAGCAAAGGTTGAGGATTCGCGCGAGGTAGATCAGTCGTGGCAGACCCGCGGCGCGGGTATTGGTCGTCGCGGTCGGAACGGCGACGTCGGAGGTGTTCATGGCCCGGTTCTGTTTGCGTTATTGCGCGGCGAGTCGTTACCGACTCACGAACTATAGCGTTGCCGGGGAGGATGGCAACTATGAAATCTCGGTTGGCGCGTGCTATTGCCGTCCGGACCGGCCCAATGAGGGCCGGCCGGTTACGAGCATACCTAACACGAGTGACTTGACTCGGCTAGGCGCCCCGGGCTACGCGCCCCGGTTAGAACTCTCGTGTCAGCTGGCCGCGGATCTCACCGGCCGGGAAGTTCACGGTGTGTACGTTTACGTACGCCGAGTCCGTCAGCAGCGCAGCGGCGATGGCGTTGAAATCGTTCGCCGGTACGTTCTGGCCCGGGACCGGCAGCAGGTTGGCGGCGGTCAGAGTGCCGGTTACCGTGCCCCCATTGGCCGGGCAGGGCTGGGTCCCGGCGGGCGCACTGGCGAGGTTCGAGCAGAAGAACACCATGACTCCGCCCGGCGTATGGACCTTGCCGAAGTGGATGTGCGATTGGGTCACCGGGGAGCTCAGATTTTCGAATTTGAGTGTGAACGTCAGAGTTTGGCTATTGCGGTCGAGCTTCAGCTCCAACGTGCCGGTGCCGTTGCTCAGAATGGCGCCTGTTTCGGCGTTCAGGGCCCCGACTTCGTTGAAACCCGTGATGAACGCCCGGAACTCCTCCCTGTCCCTGTCCTGCGAGCTCATCGCCGGCGACGTAACACCTGCTGCGGCTACCAACATACCTATCAATATTGCCCGGTACATAACTCCCTCCATTGAAATCGGATGACGCGTCCGCCTGCGCTGTGATGCGAGGCCGCCGGATGCTAACGCGAAGGAGTGACCAGTGGATGACGTCGCAACGTCCCAATGGACGTTGTTGGTGTGTTTGTCTGTTCCCCGCGTTCCGGCGTTCCCGGGGCGTCAGCTCGTCAGTTGTCCGTGGCGACGTAGGGCCGCACCATCTTCGCCGGATCGACGACGCGGTCGAATTCGGCCTCGTCAACGAACCCGAGCTGCAGTGCCGCCGCCTTCAGGGTGAGATCATGGTCCATGGCGTAGTGAGCGATCTTCGAGGCCTTGTCGTAACCGATGACCGGGGCGAGTGCTGTGACGAGCATGAGCGAGCGCTCGACATACTCCTTGATTTTCTTGAGGTTCGGCCGCGTTCCCTCGACCAGGAACTTGCGGAAGTTGGTGCAGCCGTCGCTCATCAGGGTGATGGAGTGGGTGAGGTTGAAGATGATGAGCGGCTTGTAGACGTTCATTTCCAGGTAGCCGCTGGCGCCGCCGAACCCGACCGCGACGTCGTTGGCCATCACCTGCACGGCAATCATGGTGAGGGCTTCGGCCTGGGTCGGATTCACCTTGCCGGGCATGATGGAGGAGCCGGGCTCATTCTCGGGGATCAGCAGCTCGGCGAAGCCGGCGCGCGGGCCGCAGGACATCAGCCGGATGTCATTGCCGATTTTGTACAGTGAAACGGCGAGCGTGCGCAGCGTGCCTGAAAGTTGCACCAGCGCATCGTGCGCGCCTTGGACGGTGTATTTGTTCGGGGCGCTGACAAAAGGAAGTCCGGCCAGCTTCGCAATCTGCGCCGCCGCTGCTTCGGCGAAGCCCGGCGCGGCGTTGATTCCCGTGCCCACGGCGGTGCCACCGAGCGCAAGGCGGTAGACGCTTTTCAGAGCGTCATCGATGCGCTCGAGATCATCCGCCAACATGCCCGAATAACCGGACCATTCCTGTCCGAGTGTGATGGGTGTCGCGTCCTGCATGTGAGTGCGGCCGATCTTGATGATGTCGTCCCACTCGCGTGCCTTGGCATCGATCGAGTCGTGTAACGCCTTTACCGCCGGTATGAGCCGCTGCTTTACACCGATGGCCGCCGCAATGTACATGGCCGAGGGAAACGTGTCGTTTGACGATTGCGACATGTTGACATGATCGTTCGGATGAACCGGTGTCTTGCTGCCTAATGGTGTGCCCGCGAGCTGGCAGCAGCGGTTCGAGATCACCTCGTTCACGTTCATGTTGAACTGCGTGCCGCTGCCGGTCATCCAGACGTGCAGAGGAAACATGTCATGATGTTCGCCCGCGAGAATCTCATCGCAGGCCTTTACGATCAGCTCGTACGCCCGGGCATCGAGGCGCTTACCGTCGTGGTTGGCGCTGGCGGCCGCCTTCTTCAGGATCGAGTAGGCGGTGATCATTTCGCGGGGAATGAGATCCCTGCCTATGCTGAAATGCTCCAGCGAGCGCTGGGTCTGTGCGCCCCACAATTTATCGGCAGGGACCTCGACCTTCCCCAGGCTGTCGGATTCAACGCGCATGTTGGTCATTGGGGCTCGCCTCGTGGTGTGAGGGCGGTGATACCCCTATGGGCGGCCGGCTGTCAACGGTGTTAACATCGCGCCATGAGAAAAGAAAAGCTTCCGTTCTGGCTCGGGGTGGCGGTTTGCGTGATGGGTGGCTCGGTGGCGTTCGCCACAGCTCCCGCCGTCGAGGCACGACTTGCGCAGCAGAACGCGCTTTTTGAAGAGCAATATGAATCCGATCTCCGGTCTCATCCGGAGCTGGCGACCGCCTACGGGGATTATCGCTACAACGACCAGTTGAACGATTACTCAGTCGCGGGGAGCGCCGCCCAGCACGAGCGTGACGCGGACTTCCTCGCGCGATTGCAGCGAATTTCGGTTGCCGGGTTCCCGGAGCAGGACGCGTTGTCGCACCAGGTACTGCAGCGGGTGCTCGAGCAACGCATCGCGAATTTCGACTTCAAGGAATACGAGATGCCGGTCAACCAGATGGACGGGCCGCAAGTCCATCTGGCCGATCTGCCGCTGGCGGTTCCCTTGGACACCGTGAAGCAGTATGAAGACTACATTGCGCGGCTCCACCAGATTCCGCGGGCATTCACGCAGACGGAGGAAGTTCTTCGTGCCGGCAAGAGTGACGGACTCATGCCCGTGCGCTTTCTGCTCGAGAAGGTTCCCGGACAATGCCTGGGGGTGATCGCGGCGGATCCTTTCCTGCTACCCACGAAGAAATTTCCGAGCGGCATCTCCGCCGAGGACCAACGGCGCCTCACCAAGGCGATCGCCGAGACGGTCGTCAATGAGGTGCTGCCCTCTTACGTGGCTTTCAGCAATTTCATCGCGGAAGAATACGCTCCCTATGGCCGCACCGCGCTGGCCGTCACTGCTCTGTCCGGTGGTGAGCAGCGTTATCTGAACGATATTCGCAGCCGCACCACCCTGAGCAAGCTCACCCCGGATCAGATTCACCAGATCGGGCTGCACGAGATCGAGCGTATCGAGGCCGATATGCTGGCTATCGCGCATCACGAAGGTTTCGCGGACCTCGCCGCCTTCCGTGAGTCGCTGAAAACCAATCCCAAGTACCAGCCGACCTCGTCGGAGCAGATCGTCGATGACTTCCGCAAGTACATCGCGCAGATGCAGCCGAAGCTGCCGGAGCTGTTTGGTTTTATCCCGGGATCACCTGTGACGGTCGAGCCGATGCCGGATTTCGAGCCCGGCAATGCCACTCATTACCAGACTGGAACTCCCGACGGTAAGCGCCCGGGGCGGGTGGTGGTGGCGACCGCGAATTTCGCGCTACGCTCGCTCATCGATGATGAAGCGACGGCGTATCACGAAGGCATACCGGGGCACCACATGCAGTTGTCGGTGGCACAGAAGCTCCCCGATCTGCCGAAGTTCCGCCGGCACGGCGGCAATTCCGGCTACGTCGAGGGCTGGGCGCTCTATTCCGAGCAGCTCGGCAAGGAAGTGGGTTTCTACCAGGATCCGGTCAGCGACTACGGCCGCCTGTCCAGCGAGTTGTTTCGCGCGGTGCGCCTGGTGGTGGACACAGGCATCCATGCGCAAGGATGGACGCGCGACCAGGTGGTGGAGTTTTTCCGTAAATCCGCCGCTGTTGACGAGCCCACTCTGCAGGCCGAGACGGATCGCTACATCGCGTGGCCGGCGCAGGCGCTGTCCTACAAACTCGGACAACTGAAGTTCCGCGAGCTGCGCGAGCGGGCGCGTAAGGAGTTGGGAGGTCAGTTCGACATCCGCGGCTTTCACGACGAGATGTTGAGTGGCGGCGTGCTGCCCCTGGATCTGTTGGATTCCAGGACCAACAGCTGGATACGGCAGCAGCAGCATCGCCCTTCGGTCGCCGCAGCGAACTAGGCTCCTAGCGCTCCAGGTACCCATGGGCCGTCGCAAAGGCGGCGACCGCGGCGGCTGAGCGAAGGCCGAGCTTTCTCATCAGGCTGCTGCGGTGCTTCTCAATGGTCTTGTGGCTCAATGAGAGTTGCAGCGCGATTTCCCGGGTGCGCAGGCCAAGCGCAATTTTCCTCATGACCTGGCGCTCGCGCGCACTGAGTCCGTCCACCGAACTGCGCTGCGAGGCGGGCGGCTTGCCGAGATAGCCGCTGACGGCACGGTCGAACAAGGTTGGGCTGATATAACGCTTTTTATCCGCCACCGCGTGAATCGCCGTCAGCAACTCCGTGCGGCTGTCAGTTTTCAGCAGATAGCCGTCGGCGCCGGCGCGCAGTGCGGCCTCGAAAAACTCGTCTTCACGCCGGAATGTCAGTACGAGCACGCGCGCTTCCGGCCAGCGGCTCTTGACGACGGCAACGGTCTCCGAGCCATCCTGGCTGGGCATCGCGAATTCGAGTAGCACCACGTGCGGGCCCGTCTTCGGGGCGGCATCGACGGGCTCGTCGCCACTGCCGATCGCGCCCATCATTTCCAGGTCATCTTCGAGCTCGAGCAGGACTCGCAGCCCATCCCGCAACAGGCTTTCCTGGTCGATGATCAGAATCCTGGTTTTGCGACGCATGAGTCAGAATAGGCGAAGCCCTCGATAAACACCCTACGGGAAAACACCCAGTGGCGGGGGTGTGGTACTGCCGGTCGGCTACGCGTTGTACGCCTGTGCGGCGGGCAGGCTTCCCGACTACACTCAGCGGAAGTGTCCGCGATGCCGCCTCCTAACCTACCGGAGCCAACACCATGAGTTGGTGGAAAATCCTGATCCTGTACCTGCTGCTGGTCGGTGGGATGCTGTGGTTCCTGCGCCGCTCACGATCCTTTCATGAGGAGAGTGAGGAGTCACAAGGCGATTAATCGGCGGGAGGTTACTCGACCGCGCTGAGCAGCCATTCGACCCGGGCGCGCGTGCCGCCGCCCTCATTCTCGGACCACGTCAATTTGCCGCCGGTCATCTGTGTGCGCTCGCGCAGATTGCGCACGCCGTGTCCCATTCCGAAGGATCCGGACGAGTCGGCCGTCGGCATTCCGATGCCGTCGTCGCAAACCATCAAGGTGACGGAGCCCGCCTCCCGCACCAGCACAACCGTCACCCGCCGCGCCTTGGCGTGTTTGGCAACGTTGTTCAGCAATTCCTGCGCGCACCGGAAGATCGTGGTCGCGAGCCGCTGCGGGATCTCTTCGTCGGAAGCCGTGATATGTGACCGTACATCGAGGCGTGTATAGGTCTCAGAGAACTCCCGACATAACCACGCCAGTGCGGAAGCGACCCCAAGGTCATCCAATACGGACGGCCGCAGATTCATGGCGATGGAGCGGATGTCCGTTATGGTCTCCTGAACACGCTCGATCGTCCGCATCAGCAGTGGCTGGGTATCGGTGTGGCGTGCCTGGCGATGCAGCTCGGCGGCCCGCTCGAGCGAATATTTGATCGCACTCAGGGTCTGTCCCACGGAGTCGTGCAACTCCTGCGAGATCCGCCGCCGCTCGCTCTCCTGCGCCTTGATGAGCTGTTGGGACAGCAGCTCCAACTCGCTGCTCGAATTGCGCAGCGCGTCTTCGGCCGATTCGCGCCGGACGATTTCATTCTGCAGGTCACAGTTGGCGTTCTCGAGCTCCTCGGTCCGCGCCAGTACGCGTGCCTCGAGACACTCGTTCATACGTTCGAGCTCGGCGCGCGCAACATGCAGCGGAGTAACGTCGGCCACCACCATCACTGCACGCGCATGTCCGGCACACCGACGGCCGCTCGGATCCTCGGTGATGGGACGAAGCGCCACCGAAACATTCCTGTTCAAGTGAGAATCGAACGTCTCGAATTCCGCCGAGGCGCCGTTTTGCGTTTGCGTCCAGGCTTCGTTCAGCAATGCGCGCAAGCCGCAGTCGCTGCCGCAGACGCCCGGATGCAGCAAGTCGTGCATATCGCGACCCAGGACTTCGTTTACCCGGCCTAGATGCCAGGTCTCGATTCCACGATTCACACGCATTGCCTGGCGGTACTCATCCAGCAGGCAGATGACGTGCGGCAGACTGTCGGCGGTGCTTTCCCAGTCCTGCTTGGCGCGGGCTATCGCCTGGTGGACTTCCTCAATCGAGCGCTCCTCCAGCTCGGCGGGATCGTAGGGACCATGCCTCAAGGGGTCCGCGCCAGCTCGCGCAAGCGACTGTAGATCCGCAACACGCGCGGTACGTAATCGAGGGTTTCCCGCAACGGTGGGATTTTCCCGCCAGACAGGTCGACCGCGGCGGGGCCCGCGTTGTAGGCAGCCAGTACCAACTCGAGGTCGTTCTGATAGCGATCCGTCAGGTCGCGCAGATATTGCGACGCAGCACGAACGTTCTGCTCAGGATCGAAAACATTGCGCACGCCATAGAGGCGGGCGGTGGCCGGCATCAGTTGCATCAGGCCACGTGCGCCGTGCTTGGACAACGCGTTCGGATCACCACCGGATTCGGCGACCATCACGGCCTGGACTAGCGCCGGCTCGAGCCGGCTCGCCCGGGCGGCGGTTTCGATCACCTTGGAGTATTGAGCGGATTTCCGCAGCAGCGCGCCCAGTGGCGCTGTTCCGGCAGTAAGTCCTTCATGGGCGGTTTCGATCACGACTTTGTAGCGGGTATCGACCGGGACATTGGAATAGTGGACGGTACCCTGTGCGTCGGTGAACGCGAAGATCGTGGCGACCGCGGCTCGCGTGCCGAGCAGCGCGACGCACGCGCCTGCTGACAATAAAGAGGAGCGGCTGGTCATGTCCGCCAGTATGCACGGTGACGGGCGGCCGACAGGTAGGTCAACACTGTAGTCGGAAAGTGAGACCGGTTACACATTTCTAACATTTGTGTAAAGTTAAGTTAAACTACCCACAACGGGCGGCCGAGCTGAGGTTAGGCTCGTACCAGGGCATAGATAAACTAAGAAAGCCGGTCAGATTTCCCGGGGGGCGAGGTCTCGATGGCAGCTGAATTACACCCAGTAGACTTTATCGGGGCGGAACACGCAAAAAACCGCCTCGTACTCGTCGAGGATCACGCCATTCTGCGCGAAGGGTTGCGCGCCCTTCTCGAGCTCGAGCACGATCTGCAGATCGCGGGCGAATCCACCAATGGTCTCGATGCCGTGGAACTGGTGCGGCAGCTCACGCCCGCCCTGGTGATTACCGACATCGCCCTGCCTGGAAGGTCGGGAATCGAGCTCATCGGCTGTCTGCGCCAGGTGCAGCCCGGAGTCAAAATTCTCGTCCTGACCGCGCACAATTCCGAGGAGTACATCCGTGCAGCCCTGAATGCCGGCGCGGACGGTTATGTTCTGAAGGATGCCAGCCGCGTGGAGTTGCTCCAGGCTATTCGCGCCATACTGTCGGGGCAGACTTTCTTGTGTGCGTCGGTGACCGCCAGAGTCGTCTCGGGCTATTTGCGCCCGAAATCGGCAGATCCGACCCGGTTGTCCGCCGAGCACGTGACCGGTCGCGAACGCGAAGTTCTGACGCAGGTAGCGCTCGGCAGCTCCAATAAACTCATTGCCAGGGCACTCGGTGTGAGCGTCAAGACGGTGGAAAAGCACCGGGCGAACCTCATGCGCAAGCTAACCCTACATAACACCGCGGCCGTGACCCGCTTCGCCATCCGCCACGGGATGGTACCCGCGACCGACGCGCAGACACCGGTAGAGTAATCCTCAGTAGGTGGGTAGTTCCCCTACCCGCGGCTACGGCCGTCTACTTAGTTGAGTCCACCCCCGGGTAGCAACCCTCCCACTGGCGGCTGACGGCACCTCGACCGGAACATGGGTCGACGTGACAAGTCCACCACTACCGGATGGGATCAACATGCGGGGGCGCATTCAGAAGGCGGCAAAGACCGCCCGGAACCGCGGGTTCACACTCCTCGAACTGCTCGTGGTCATGGTGATCATCGGACTGCTCGCGGGATTCGTGGCGCCGCGGTACTTCTCCCAGGTCGGTAAGTCGCGGGTCAAGGCGGCCCGGGCGCAGATCGACGCACTCGACAAGGCGATCGAGCAATTCCGCATCGATGTCGGCCGCCTGCCGACGACCGAGGAAGGACTAGCGGTACTCAACGTCGCACCCGCGGGTCTCGCCAACTGGGACGGACCCTATCTCAAGAAAGAGGTGCCGGCGGATCCGTGGGGACATCCCTACGTGTATGCGCAGCCCGGAACCCATCAGAACGATTTCGATCTCGTGTCCTACGGCAGGGATGGCCAATCGGGCGGCAGCGGCGAAGACGCCGATCTGACGAACT
Source organism: Gammaproteobacteria bacterium (assembly GCA_028293725.1). The sequence goes on from JAQGOE010000043.1 coordinate 18,500, forward strand.
GGTGACATAGGATGGAATTCCGCATCAAGGCGCTCGACCACACTCGCGGCATCGTCGCCTGTGTGGTCGATGCAGTGGACGAGGCGGATGCGCGGCGTCAGCTCGCGCTGAAAGAGTTCAGGGTTATCTCCCTCTCGCCGGTACGACACTTGCGGTTTCTGGCGCGAGCCCCCCAACTCCAACTGGCGGTCTTCAGCCAGCAGCTGGTGTCGCTGCTGGATGCCGGACTGTCACTGGTCGAGGCGCTGGAAGCGCTCGCCGAGCGGGAGTCGGCCACCGGAGCTCATCGAACGCTGGAAAGAGTTCTTGGACGCCTCTACGAAGGCCAGACGCTCGCCACGTCACTCGCCGAGCATCCGCGGACATTTCCGCCTCTGTACATCGCCTCTGTTCGCGCCAGTGAGCGCAGCGGCGCCCTGCGCGAAGCATTGACCCGCTACATCGCCTATGAAGTACAGGCTGATGCACTGCGCAAGACGTTGGTGAATGCCTGCATCTACCCGGCCGTTCTGCTCGGAGCCGGAGTACTCGTGATGTTGTTCCTGATGGGATATGTCGTCCCTCGGTTCAGCGCCATCTATGCCGACGTCGGCAGCGACTTGCCCGCGGCGTCCCGGCTCTTGCTCGAATGGGGGCAGTTGATGGAGGCGCATGCCGGCCTGGTCGCGACCTTCGCGGTCTGTTTTCTGGGCGGCTCGGTTTATGGCCTGAGTCGGCCGGCGGCGCGTGCCGCGGTCGGTGCCTGGGTTGCCCGCATTCCGGCCGTCGGCCGTCAACTGCACATTTACCAGCTGGCGCGTTTGTATCGTACGACCGGCATGTTGCTACGAGGGGGAATTCCGGCCGTCACCGCATTGCAGATGTCCGCGGGACTCGTTCGCGCCGGGTCGCAGGCCGCCTATGCCGCGGCAACACGGTCGGTCTGCGAAGGGCAGTCGCTCGCGCAAGCCATGGAGCAAAACGGACTCACGACGCCGGTTGCCGCGCGGATGCTGCGTGTCGGGGAGCGGAGCGGCAACATGGGAGAGATGATGGAGCGGATCGCGTCGTTTTGCGATGAAGAGCTGGCGCGTTGGGTTGCGATCATGACCAAGCTGATCGAGCCGGTGCTCATGACCGTCATCGGACTCGTCATTGGCCTGATCGTGGTTCTGATGTATTTCCCCATCTTTCAACTCGCGGGGAGCATCCGTTGAACGCCGCGGTCGATGAGCTCAAGCAGGTCGCGGCACCCGGCGAGGTCGATGCGCCGGCCCGGGAAACGACGCCCGCACTGACCCCCGTATCGGCGGCGATTCTCGATGAAGCGCTCATCGCACGAGCGATGTCAGAAGCGGACGCGTCGGGCAAGTCCGCCCGCGAAATCCTGGCGCGTGCCACCGGGTTATCCGGATCGGGCTACGCGAAGGCGCTGGCGGCGGCATTCGATTATCGATTCGTGGCCTCCAACGAGCTCGTGCACCTGGAGCCCGACTTCGCCCTCCTTGCTCCGGCCGAGGCGACCCGCAGACACTGCCTGGTCGTGCACGAGGGAGATCGGCTGCTGGCGATCTTCGCGGATCCTTTCGACGCGACTCTGCGCGGCTGGTTGGAGATCCGCGTGTCGAGACCGATCGAGTGGGCGCTCGCTGCCCGCGAAGAGATCGCCAACCTGATCGCGCGCCGTTCCGAAGCACTGCGGGCCATCGATGCCGTGTTACCTGCGACACAGCGCGGTGCGCAGCACGAGCAGGGGATCGACACACTCTCGTATGTCTCTATCAGCGAGGACGCTAGCCCGGTCGTTCGACTCGTGCACTCGACGGTCTACGACGCCTTGAAGGCGGGCGCCAGCGACATTCACCTGGAATCGACGGCTTCCGGACTCGTAGTTCGCTATCGTGTCGACGGAGTACTCGCGAGCATCGCGTCTATTCCCGGTGTGGAGCTGGCAGAGCAGGTCATCTCGCGTATCAAGGTCATGTCGGAACTCGACATCGCCGAACGGCGCGTGCCGCAGGACGGCCGGTTCAAGATCTCGTATGACGGTCGCCCAATCGATTTCCGCGTCTCCATCATTCCAAGCGTCTTTGGTGAGGATGGCGTACTTCGGGTGCTCGACAAGAAGGCGCTGACGCAGCAAATGAACGGGCTGCGACTCGACGTGTTGGGATTCGCGCCGGACGTCGTTGCCGAGCTGCGCCGCTTGAGCGCGCTCCCCTACGGCATGTTGCTCGTGACGGGGCCGACCGGCAGCGGTAAGACGACCACGCTCTACGCCGCGATTTCCGAGACGCAGACCGGAAGAGACAAGATCGTGACCATCGAGGATCCGGTGGAATACCAACTGCCGGGCGTTCTCCAGATTCCGGTCAACGAAAAAAAGGGGCTGACCTTCGCCCGTGGTCTGCGCTCGATTCTCCGGCACGACCCGGACAAGATCATGGTCGGCGAGATCCGTGACCCGGAAACGGCACAGATTGCAATCCAGTCCGCTCTGACCGGGCACCTGGTATTCACCACCGTGCACGCCAACAACGTGTTCGATGTCGTCAGCCGTTTCGTGCACATGGGCGTTGACACCTATAGCTTCGTTTCCGCGCTGTCAGGCGTGCTGGCCCAGCGACTCATACGCGTAATCTGCGCCCAGTGCTGCGAGGCCTACATGCCCGAGCGGGAGCTCATCGAAAAGTCAGGCGTGACGGTCGTCAACACTGCGTCGTACCGGTTCCGCCGGGGCCAGGGCTGCAAACATTGTCGCGGCACGGGGTACCGGGGGCGTAAGGCGGTTGGGGAGCTGCTCGTCCTCAACGACGAGATGCGCGAAGCGATCATCAATCGTGCACCGATGCGGCAGCTCAAGGAGCTGGCCCAACAGGCGGGGGTGCGCCTGCTGCGGCAATCGGCGCTCGATCTCGTCCGGCGCGGCAATACCACGCTCGAGGAGGTGAACCGTGTCACCATTATGGCGTGATGAGATCGGCGCGCACCTTTCACCGCGCCGATTGTGTCTGGTTCGCATGAAACGTGGCGTGAAGCCCACGCTGGGCACGGAGTACGAGGAAGAATTCGAGCCGCAGCAGTTAACCGACTGGGCGGCGGCGCTGCAGGCGCTCGAGGGCGTGTTGACGCAGCCCGAGTGGCAGGGCGCGCCCTTACGGGTCGTTGTCGCGGATTCCTGGGTTCGCTACGCGATCGTGCCCTGGGTGGCGGAGTTGAATTCGAGCGACGAGAAAGTGGCGCACGCCCGCCAACTGCTCGTAAGCGCGTACGGCGACGCCGTCAACGATTGGGAGGTTCGCCTGTCAGAGGCACCTCCGGGATTTCCGCGTGTGGCGTGCACGATTCCTGTGGCGCTGGTCGAGGGTGTACGCGCGGTCTGCGTGAAACAACAGGCCAAACTGCTCTCTCTACAACCCCAACTCGTGGCCGCATACGACGGCTGGCGCCATCGGCTGCCATCTGCCGGAGCCTGGTTCGTTACGGTGGACGAGGGCACCCTGGCCGCGGCACGGATTGGGCCAAGCGGCTGGGATCGTGTTTACAGTGTGCGGATTGGCGCCGATTGGACCCGCGAGCTCAAGCGGCTGCAGACTTTCGGACGACTCGCCAGCGTCAGCCCGGACGAGGGACAGGTGTTCGTCGATGCGCCGCAGGCCTGGCGCGCAGTGGCCGGTGCCGCGGCCCAGGATCTTCAATGGTTGGAAGAGGAGGCCGGGGAGTTGACGACCCTGCAACGGCTGGGACGCGCGCGGAGGTTGGCGGCATGAAAGCGCCGGCAGTCAGACTCGACTTCGCCGCGCCCCGCGTACGGACCACGCTTCCGGGCGTGTTGCTGTTAGTCGTGGGCATCGGAGCCGTCACCGCGACTTATCTCGAGTATCGCGCTGTGGAGGCGCGTAAAGCCGGACTGGAGCTCAGACTCGCGGCATCTGTTCGCCACTCAACGCCCGATCCGGCTTCCGGTGCGCGAGCGCTACGCTTGAACGAAGACGGCGGAAAGATCGTCGGCGAGCTGGGAAGGCCCTGGACCGCGGTGTTGTCGGATCTCGAGGTGGCGAGCCGGGATTCCGGCGGCGCGATTTCGGTGCTGTCCGTTGAGCCCGATCCCGACAAGCGCCGAGTCCGTATCGATGGTGAATCGAAAGATCTGGGCGCCGCACTGGTCTACCTGGCGAAGCTGCAGGCCAGCCGCACGTTGAGCTATCCCATGCTGGATAGCCACGAAGTCAAGGCCGATGACAAGGATCACCCGGTGCGGTTCGCCATGACGGCGCAGTGGCGGGAGCTGCCATGATTGAAGTAGCGGGAACTGTGGTGGACGCGGAGGTCGAGACGGCTGCGCCGGTCACGTCATTGTCCACCGTGCGGGGGCTCCCGACACCGCCTTCTGTGGAGCCCGTCGTCAGTCCGACGCCAACAAAACAACCTCCGGCCGCCACCGCCCGCGTCGACTTCATTACGCGCCTTCGTGGAACGGTCGGCGGGATCGTTCCACACGCGCAATATCAACTCACCCGGCTCGGCGCTCTCGGAATGACAGGTCTTGCCGCCATGCTCGCCGCGGTCGTCATCGGGCTCGGCGCTCTCATCCCCGGACAAAACGCAATTCGCGCCCTCGACGCGGATATCGCCCGGGCGAAGCAGCATCATCCGCCCTCTGAGGTAACACCCGAAGAGGGGATCGGACGACTCGTCGCCGCTCTTCCGACGCGCGGCCAGATTCCTGCAGTGATCGGCCTGGTTCTGCAACAGGCTCAGCAGGCAGGCGTGCCGCTCGACGTCGGCCACTATGCTTTCGTCCCCGCCAAATCGGGAGGCGTGGGTCGCTACGAGCTCGAATTCCCCGTACACGCGAGCTATCCGCAGGTCCGTGATTTCATCAATCGGACACTGACGGCAATTCCCGCCGCGGGCCTCGACAAGCTGCGCATCGAACGCAAGACGGTTGCGGATCAGGCCGTCAATGCGGACGTTCGCTTCGTCGTCTTCGTCCGGGGCGAGTGACACTCATGAAGGCCAAAACGCGCACCAACGCTCTGATCGCCACGGCTCTCGCGATTGCAGCTTATGTCGTTTTCGGGCCTACGGATGCGCCGATCGCCGCTGTTGCCCGTAACAGCCCGTCCCTGCCAAGCAGTCGTGAGCCGCAGACCAAAGCGGCGCCCCGGCAGAGCACGATGCACTCGCTGTTACTGCTTGCTCATCGTGTCAGTAACACGGTCGAGGCCGACGCGTTGTTCGCGACACACTCATGGTACGCACCGCCGCCACCACCGCCGCCCCCGTCGACCACAGCAACGACAGAATCGCTTGCGCCGCCGGCTCCCACGGCGCCACCGCTGCCCTTTGCCTACATGGGTACGTTCACACCGGACGGCGGCACGCCCGTATTCTTTCTAACCGCGGGCGATCGTGTTTTCGATGTACGCATCGGCGAAGCACTGGACAATCTGTACAGCGTCGATGGGCTCAACGGCGGGCAGCTGCAGCTGACCTACAAGCCTCTCAATATAAAACAACAATTAACGGTCGGAGGCGCTCCGTGACGACATTCTCGCGCCGCCTGGCAGGCGCAGTAGCGATCCTGGCTCTCATCGCCGGTTGTGCGGCCAACCGGCTGCACGAAGAGGGTCTCAAGGCAGTAGCAAGAGGGGATTACGAGGACGGCGTTGCCAAGCTCAGCGAAGCGGTCCGCAGCGACCCGCGGAACATGGGCTACCGCCTGGATCTGGCGGCACGGCGCGACGAGGCAGTACAGCGGCTGATCGGTATCGCCGATGATGCAAGAGCCGCGGGACAATTCGATGCCGCGGCTTTGGCCTATCGGCGCGTGCTGGTGATCGACCCGGCCAACGACCGTGCGCACCGCGGACTCGCCATGCTCGATGGCGATGCGCGCCAGAGCGCCACGGTCGCCGCGGCCCGCCAGGACTTCGAGCGCAAGGATTACGACTCGGCGGAGGCGAAGCTGCGGGTCATCCTCGGGGCGGATCCGGGGTTCAAGCCCGCACAGGATCTGGCCGCCGCAATCACCGCGGCGCGTGGGCCGACGACGGTCGCGCCACGCCTGAAAACACGGGACAACCGCAAAGTGACGCTGCAGTTCCGCGATGCGCCCACCAAGATGGTGTTCGAAGTGCTGTCCCGGGAGACCGGCATCAACTTCATCCTCGACAAGGACATCAAGAGCGACGGCAAGACCACCATATTCGTCCAGGACGTGGCGGTCGAGGAGGCGATCGACCTGGTGCTCGATCAGAGTGCCCTGGCGCGCCAGGTCCTCTCCTCCAACATGGTGATGGTCTACCCGAACAACCCCAACAAGCAGAAGGAGTACGAGCAACAGATGGTCCGGACTTTCTACCTCACGAACGCGGAGCCGAAGGAAGTCGAGTCCATGCTGAAGGCGGTCCTGGGCGCAAAGACCCTGTTCATCGACGAGCGCTCCTCAGCAGTGATCCTGCGCGACACGCCGGATGCGGTGCGCATGGCCGAAAAGCTCGTGGCCTCCGTCGATGTTCCCGAGGCGGAGGTCATGCTGGAAGTGGAAGTCCTGGAGATTTCCTCGAGCAAGCTGCAGGATCTCGGCATCCTGTACCCGAGCACGGCAACGCTGACTCCCACGGCAGTCGGCACCGGCGTGGCGGCTTCCGGCCTCGTGCTGTCGGATCTGTCGCATCAGAATTCGCATACCATCACGGTCACACCGCTCAGCGTCACGCTCAACGCCATGAAGCAGGCGGGCCTCACCAAAACACTGGCGAGCCCGCGCATCCGCGCCCACAACAAGGAGAAGGCCAAAATCCTGATCGGCAGCCGGCTGCCGGTGATTACCAACAGTGTGACACCGACGGCCGCCGGAACTCCGGTGGTCACCGGCAGTGTCCAGTACCTGGACGTGGGCCTGACGCTCGAGGTGCAATCGACGGTTCATCTGGACGGCGACGTCGGCATCAAGGTCAGCCTCGAGGTGAGCTCGCTCCTCAAGCAGATCACGACGGCCTCCGGCACGATTGCCTACGAGATCGGGACGCGCAACGCCAATACGATGCTGCGGCTGAAGGACGGAGAGACCCAGATTCTGGCCGGACTCATCCAGGATTCCGACACGCGCACGGCCAACACTATTCCCGGGCTCGGCGATATTCCGTTGCTCGGACGTCTGTTCGGCACGCACCACACGGACCGCGAGAAGGACGAGATCGTCCTGTCCATCACGCCCCGGATTATCCGCATGCAGCCGCGTCCCGCCAGCGACATGACCGAATTCTGGTACGGCAGCGAATCGCGAACCCGCACTGGCCCGTACGCTGCTGATTCCGGCGCCGGCAGTGAGGGTCGCCGGGCGGCGCCGGTGCAAGCCCCGCCGCCCGTGCCGAATTACGGAAGTCCGCAGCCGGTGAATCCGTCAGTGCCTGCCGGGAATGTTTCGGCGCCGCTGAGCGGAACGTCGACTGCTGAACCCCCCGGTGACACGGCGAAGTCGATGGCCCTCCCGACATCGCCGTCTCCGCAGGGACTGGCCGCAACGGCGCTTCCGGCACCCGTCGCCCCTGTATCTCCTCCACCGGACTCCGAAAGTAGCGATTCGAGCGGGTCGGGCGCGACGGACACGCCCACACGTCCGGCATCACCAACGGGTGCGCGTTCGGCATTGAGCCTGGATGGACCGTCGGAGGCCAAAGTGGGTGACGAGTTTCAAGTTGTCGTGCAGCTCTCCAGCCAGGAAGGTATTACCCGTCTGCGCTCGCAGTTGCGCTTTGATGCCTCGGCGCTCCAGCTCACCAGCGCGACGGTCGGCGATCTGGTTCCTGCCGCTGCGGGTAGCCCTTCCGTCAACACCAAAGGGGGCGGTGCTCAGCTGGATCTCGTCACCAGCCCACAGGAACCGGTTCAGGGCACTGGCTCATTGATGATCCTGCACTTCAAGGCACTCGCGCCCCGGGCCACCAACATCGCGGCGATGTTGAACGTACTGGGCGGCACCGGTGCGGCGGTCGGCAGTAGCTCGGCGCAACCTCTGAAAGTTGCCATCCAACCGTGATGTCAAAGCGCATGCGCGGCTTTACGCTCATCGAGCTCGTGATCACGCTGGCGATTGTCGGACTGCTGGCCAGCGCGGCGATGCCGCTCGCACAGCTGGTGGCTAAGCGTGAGAAGGAGGCGGAGCTTCGCGCGGCGCTGCGAGATATACGCACCGCTCTGGATGCGTACCGCAAGGAGGCACAAACCGGGCACATCAAGCAGGAGCTCGGGGCGTCAGGCTACCCTCCGGATCTCAGGGCGCTGTACGCCGGGGTGGAGGACGCCGCAAGGGAAGACAAGGTGAACCTTTACTTCCTGCGCCGCATTCCGCGCGATCCTTTCTTTCCGGACGCAGCCGTTGTGGCGGAAGAGACCTGGGGACTGCGCAGCTACCAAAGTCCTCCCGATGACCCACAGCCGGGCGATGACGTCTTTGACGTGTATTCACTGTCGACGGATAAGGGCCTGAACGGGGTTCGCTATCGTGACTGGTGACAGACATGACGCGTAACAACCGACGCAGGTCGAAGTGCGGCTTCACACTGATCGAGCTGCTGATCGTCATGGCAATCATCGGTACTCTGTTGAGCATCGCGGTGCCGAGATATTTTCGCACGCTCGAGCGTGCCCGCGAGACGGTTCTAAAGCAGGATCTGTCGATTCTGCGCGAGGCGATCGACAAGCACTACGCCGATCTCAACGAATATCCGGACACGTTATTGGTTTTGGTCGAGAAGCGTTACGTCCGGTCCGTGCCGCTCGATCCTTTCACCAAGCTAGCGGACACGTGGACTCTGATCCCCTCTGACGACCCCGATCACGCCGGCATCCGTGACATTCATAGCGGCGCTGCGGAGACCGCTGCCGACGGAACTCCGGTCGCGTCCTGGTGACGAGATGGGCGGACGCTCAAGCGCGCAACGCGGATTCACCTATGTCGGTCTACTCGTGGCCGTCGTAATGATGGGACTCGTGCTTACGGCGGTGAGTCGTGTGTGGAGGACGACCGAGCAGCGCGAACGGGAAACACAGCTGCTGTTCGTGGGTCACGCCTTCCGCATGGCAATCGCCTCCTATTATGCGAGCGGCCATCGATTTCCCAACGCCCTGGAAGAGCTGCTTCAGGATGAGCGTTTTCCCATTCCAAAACGCCACTTGCGACGTCTTTATCCCGATCCCATCACGGGCCGGGCGGACTGGACCCTGGTCCTCACTCCCGACGGTAACGGCATTATGGGCATAGGCAGCAGCTCCACACGCGCACCGTTCAAGCGAGCTGGCTTCGATACCGTCGATGACGCCTTCAAGGATGCGGACTGCTACTGCTCGTGGCAGTTCGTCTACTATCCGAGCCGCTACAACCGAGCCACCGGCCCCAACGGTACGGGTACTCTGGCGCCGGGGAACACCAACACCCTCGCACCCCGCACTCTCGGCACTTTCACGCCGGGCAGCCTGACGACCCTCCCGTCCGGTGGCGCCACATCTTCTAACGGCGCCTCTACTAACTAACCCCACTATCCGGCATACGGATTTGTGCCATCGGCGACTCCGGCTTCACATCTATGGTTTCGCGGGGCCGGCTCGCGCACATTAACCCCACCAAGAACCAATCTAATCATCAGGGTCTATCGTGCCGGCAGTTCTCGGGTGGAGGCGTTATGTTTAGTACTCGCTGTTGGGTTGTATTGACGTTTCTGAGCGTCGTTGCGGCACCTACCATGGCTCAGTCGTTCCGGGTTCAATGCCCGACGAGCACGCCTACGCACCCGACCGCGCCCGCCACGGACCCGGCTTATACGGGTCCGACCTACACCGGGGCGTCTACCGACTACACGACCGGTAAGGCGGGCCCCGTGAACGGCGCGATCAAGTGCCAGCAGATCTCGGGTGGTGACGGTTACGCGACGATGGCGGACGGCACGCAGACCTATCTGTTCTCGTTCGGTCCGCTCTCGGGGATTGCGAACATCGCTCAGGGCTTGCCGGGTACGACCACCGCGGGGGAGTTCAATACTCCCATCAAGGACCCGACCGTGCTGGTGCCGGGTTTCCCGGCGAATCTCACGGATCTGACGCAGCGTATGAACTACGGCAATGACGCCGATGTGGCCTCCGCCTACAACGGGGCTATCGGCCTCATCAGCAACAACGTGGCATATACGTCAAACATCTACTCGATCTTCGCAGGCAGTAGCGCAGCGGCTGGTGTCACGGCACCCGCAAAGACCGTCACCGTGGTGCAGAACTCGCCCGTGTTCTTCAAGGCGGGTGACGCGGTCGTGATCGGAGAGGGAGCAGGTATCGATCTGAACGGTTATACGGGAACCTTTACCGTCACGGCGATCGGAATCACCAACAAGTATCTGCCCGCCAACTACGCTTTCCAGTATGTCTTGACAGGCAGCGGCGCTGGCCTTGCGGAAGTGACGACCTCAGCTGATGGGACGGCGTCCTCGGTACCTGCGACGGACGGCCACGTCGATCCGCGTCAGATCATGGACGTCGCGGTGATGAACGGAAACATTCCGGCGCCGATGATGGCGATCGACGAGGACGACGAGTTCTTCCTGACGCTGACCAACGTTGGCATGATCATGCGACCGGACCTGTTCGAGCAGCACACGGTCCACTTCCACGGTTATCCGAACGCTTCGTCGCTGTTCGACGGCGTGCCGGACGCCTCGGTCGCTATCAACATCGGCGGCAGCTTCACCTACTACTATCTTGCGCCGGATGCCGGCACCTACTTCTTTCACTGTCACATCTCGCCGCCGGAGCACTTGCAAATGGGCATGGTGGGCCAGCTATACGTGCGCCCGCGGCAGAACCGCTGGACCGGCGATCTTTATGCCGGTCTGCAGAAGCAGCAAGGCGACCTACGCACGGCCTGCAACTCGAAGACCGACGTGCTGTGCTCGAATCCGCTGCCGGTGGTCATTACGGGTGCGGCAAACGATGGTACCCGGAAGTACGCCTACAACGACGGGGACGGGTCGACTCGCTACGACGTCGAATACCCACTGCAGCTGCACGGCTTCGACCCGAACTTCCACTTCGTTGGCATGACGTTCAACCCCGAAGGCTTCGCCGACATGAAGGACAAGTACTTCCTGATGAACGGCCGCAGCTACCCCGATACCGTCGCCGATCCGGGGCCGCTCTCAACCCAGTCGGCGGACGGAGTGAACCACTTCTCGCAGCCGCTCAGTTCGGTCATCAACATCCCGGCTGGCGGCAAAGCGCTGCTGCGTATTTCGGAACTCAACGTCTCGGAGTATCACACGCTCGCTTCGCTGGGAGTCCCCATGCATGTCATCGGCTGGAACGCCAAACTGCTGCGTGACCAGAGCGGCAATAACATGGCCTATGACACGAACTCGATCACCATGGGCGGCGGCGAGTCGGCCGACGTGATCCTCGACGCGTCTGATCAGACGAAATTTCCGAAGGGCAGCGTCTTCTACCTGTACACGTCCAACCTCGACCATCTGTCGAACGACGCCGAGAACTTTGGCGGGCAGATGACCGAAGTCCACATCTGCACATCGGTCGATCCCAACACCAAAGCGTGCTCGATCTAGGAGCTCTGCCGTGAATAAAACCAAGACTGGCACCTGGATCGCCACCCTCGTTACAGCGGCCGGCGCCTTCCTGACCCAGGCGCAGGCTGCCGTGCCCGGAATCACCGGTCCCACCTTCAATCTGACGGCAGCCCCGGCGTACATCACCCAACCAGACGGCCAGGCGATCTACTCGTGGGGCTACGGTTGTACGGGCGGGCCCGCGCCGGGCTTCGCGCCGTCGACGATCACCACTACCGCGTTCTGCAACAACATGCAGATCCCCGGGCCCACGTTGATCGTCACCGAAGGTCAGACCGTGACCGTGACGCTCACCAACAATCTGCCCACGGCGGCCGGTAATACGTCGGTCCTGTTTCCGGGCTTCACGCTGACCAGCACGTGTTCCTCGGGACAGCAGGGCCTGTTGACTTGCGAGGCCGCCCCGGGCGGTACGGTGACCTACACATTCACCGCCGGCTCGCCAGGCACGCGCGCGTACTACAGCGGCACGCAGGGCGATCTGCAGGTCGAAATGGGGCTTTACGGCGCCATCGTCGTGCTGCCGAACAAGGTTCCCGCCAACTGCACCACCGGATTGCCTGCGACCAATCCGGGCAACAACGCGGCAGCGATGGGCAAGTGGGGCGAGAGCGACTTCCGCCTGGCTGCGGCTGCCTATGACAACGCGAACACCTGTTATGACCGCGAATACCTGTTCCAGTTCTCGGAGATGGACCCCAGCATCCATTACGCAGCGCTAGCGCAGGTGCAAGCGAAAGCAGCCACCCTTCAGGTCCCTACGGAGCCTTACCACCCGGCTTATTACATGATCAACGGACGCTCGATGCCGGATGACATGGATCCGAACTACTCGCCCCAGTATCCGAACCAGCCTTACAACGGCAATCCGCACATGCACCCGGGCGAGATCACGCTGCTGCGGATCATCGGCCAGGGACGCTGGCAGCACCCGTTCCATGAGCACGCCAACCACGTCCGCATTCTGGCCCGTGACGGCAACTTGCTGACCAGTGCAACCGATCCAACCGCACTCGCCGGTCCGCTCATGTTCACCACGACGACCACGCCGGGCCAGGCAATGGACGGACTGTTCTATTTCACCGGCAAGGGCCTCAACTGGGACATGTACGGCCACAACCCGTCCTCGAGCGACCCGAACGCGAAGCTGCCCTGCACGCCGGACGCGAACGGATACAACACGGTGGCGCCGACCGCAGTCAATTACTTCGAGTGGTGCCAGGATCATGACAAGCCGATGCAGGCGGCGCCCTTCGGGGACGTACCCGCGGGTGGTCCGGTTTCACTACCCGATCCGAACATCTTCACCAACGGTGCGTGGTGGGGCGGTAGCCCGTACCTGGGCCCCAATGCAACAGCACGCGCGACGTTTAGCGGTTGTACACCCGGGTACCCAGGACCCGTCACGGGCTCGAACCCTCCGATACCAGGATCGTGTGGCACCTCAGGCACGACGCCCCCATCGGGAACCATTGCCAACAGCCCCTCGAGTGAGGCCGGTTACGCGTTCATGTGGCACTCGCATAACGAGCGCGAGATCACTACGAACAACATATTTCCCGGGGGCATGCTCATGATGATGCTCGTCGATTCGCGGGAATTCGTCATCGACGAGTCCCTGTAAGAGGCCGGAGAGCGTAAATGCAAACCAATAATTCCAAATCCGCCACCCTGCTCAAGTCGGTACTGGCGGCTTCCGTTCTCCTGCTGGGTGGGGGGGCCGCGCTGGCTCAGCAACAAGTCAACCTGACGGCAGCGGCGTCCAATGCGGTGATGCCCGACGGTACTGCCGTACCCATGTGGGGTTACAGCTGCGGAGCTGCGGTCAGTGGCTCGACTGCTACCTGCGCGGCGCTGAACTCCCAGGCCGCCCAGTCCTGGTCCCCGGTGATCATCACGGTGTCCAGCGGCCAGGACCTGAAGATCAATCTGAGGAACAGCCTGCCGACCGGGGTTCCAACTTCGCTTGTTATTGTAGGCCAGGTGGGTGGCGGCCTCGGTTCGGCTCGTGTGGCTGTCCCGAGCCCCGTTCACGCGCCTCAGGGGGCTACCTGGCCGATCGTCGGAGCACCTGACACCGGCACCCCGGATACGGCCGGCAATCCGACATTCAATCCACCGCCCCAGCCTGATCGCGTGCAGTCCTTCTCGACCGAGGTTGCCACCGGCGCGACGACGGCGCTGACCTGGACGAAACCCCGGCCGGGTACTTACCTCATCGAGTCGGGCACGCACCCGTCGATCCAGGCCCCGATGGGGCTCATCGGCATGGTGGTCGTCACCTGCGCTCCGGGAGATACGACGGGCTGCACGGCAGGTAACGCCTATCCGAACGTCGCCTACGACGCTGATCTGGCGATTCTGCTTAGCGAAGTCGACCCGGTGCAGAACGCGGGAGTCAACGCAGCTGTCAGCACGGCCGGATTCCTCGAAACCAACTCTTTCGCCGGCTACACCGCCACGGGTAGCCCGGCGTGGCATTGCAAGAACAACACCGGCGCCACCGTCACCGACAACGCGTGCTATCCCCCAGCGGTCAACTACACACCGACCTATTACCTGATCAATGGTCGTGGGTTCGACAGGACCAATGCGAGCGCGTCACTCTATCCGATCAATCCGTCCACGGTGACCAGCGGCAAGCTCCTGGTGCGACTGGTCAACGCCGGCCTGCGGATGCACGTGCCTTCGATCGTCGGCGCGACGAGCCAGGGCACGGCCGCTGCCCCCGGCATAACCCTGATCGCCGAGGACGGCAACGTGCTGCCTGGAGCGCCCCGCGTCCAGAGCGAAGTCTTCATGGCCGCCGGCAAGACATATGACGTGACGATCAACGTGCCGACCAGCGCGAAGGCCCTGCCGATCTTCGACCGCCAGTTGAGTCTGTCGGCAAATACGACCGCGCGGGACGCCGGCATGCTGGCGTACATCGGGGCCAACGGCGCAACGGCGCCGGTCGTCGGTTCGCAAGCCACGGCAAAAGCGAACAACGACACGTACTCCCTGCTGCTCGGACAGAGCCTGTCGGTCTCTGATGCGTCCAAGGGTGTCATCGCCAACGACACGAACGTAACCGGTGTTGCGCTGCTATCAGCGCCGACGGCCGGAACGGTGACCCTGAACACGAATGGAACCTTCGCCTACTTCCCGAATGACCCGACGACAATCACGGCTGACTCGTTCCAGTACTGTGCCAACGGCAGCGTCACTGCGACCGCCTGCTCATCAGGGCTGACCGCGACGGTAAACCTCGGTAAGTCGAGCGTGGCGGGTTCGGGTGTTAACTGCGGCGGTGGCACGGGTAGCGCCGCGACGGCGACGTTCACCGCGAGCGTCGCGAACCAGATCACTGTCACGCCTCCCGGCATTCTGGCGGGGTGCACTGACGGCGCCGGTCTGGCGCTGACGATCAAGGGCGCCACGGCCTCGGCGCCCCTGACGGTCGGCGGAGGCGGGGCGACGGTTTCTGCCGACGGCGGCTTCACGGCGGCGAGCGGCTCCGGCACGCAGACCTTCAATGTCACTGCCCAGAACGGAAAGGGAGAGACCGCCGACGTTGCGGTGACTGTCAACTACCCGACCGGAAGCAACTTGCAGGTCACCGTACTGGACGGCACCGACCACAAGACCCAACTCAGCGACTACCGCTGGGTCATCGAGGAAGACCGGACGTTCTATGTCGACCCGAAGTGCACGACGAACCCACTGCCTTCCGGATGCCCCATTGCGATCCAGAGCGGTCCGGCAGCGGGCGCACCCGTCAACTATGGGACGAATTTCCACACGAGCTACATGCCGCTGGTGGCCGCAGGTTGCACGGGCCCACTGTCGTGCGAGAGCGGCCAGACAATGCAGGGTGCGGGTGTGGTCTGTGACGTCGGCAACGGTGTATGCCGAGCCGGCGCCGCGCAGAACGTGACCCTACCCGGGCAGGTGCCACTGGATCCGACCAAACGCTACTACATCTCGGTGCTGCCGGGCGACGCAGCCAACCCGTTCATGGGCGGCAATCTGAGCGCGCCGGCCAACTGCGCTCCGGCCCCCGGCGTTCAGCAGGGTTATAACGCTGATGGTTCGCTGAACACGGATTGCGGCCACGGCATGGGCGGTGCGCCGATCCCCGCCGGCGTGACATCGGTAACGGTCTTGACGGTTCCGACGCCGCTGCCCACCGCGACCATGTCCGTGTTCGTGTACGAAGATGACTGGCCGCTGAATGGCGAACAGGGCGCCGGCGGCGGTGTCGACGTGCTGGCGACGAATGAGCCGGGACTCGGTGGCTTTCAGGTCACGATCTTCGACCAGGCCGGCGGTACCGGTGATGCAACCGGCCAGCCGACCTACGACATGTTCAACCAGCCGCTCTCAAACAGCCTGGCGGGCACGATCGATCCGATCACCGGCTTGGACGCATGCCCGATCTCGAACTCCGTCACGAACAGCGTTCGAGCTCAGATCAGCGCGAACCTGACCAGGAATTCGGCGACTTTCACCTACACCCTGGCACCTGGTTCAACAAATCTGCCGCCGCCGCTGGTGGCCGGCTCGACGTTGAGCGACGGCTCTCCCTCCGGTGCAATCCCCGCGGGGACCACCATCACGAGCGTCACCCAGGTCGGGACGTCGTCTTCTTACCGGATCACGATGAGCGCAGCCGCTACTGCCAGGGTGAATGCTGACAAGATCCTCGTCTTCAACGGCACCCAGCAGGGCATCGTCGGCATGATCGTGACGTGTCCGAAGTTCGAATCGGACGGCAAGACGCTCTCGCCGATGGCAGGGCAGGCCATCATCAAGAACCTTTATCCCGGGCGCTACGGCGTCTCTGCGCTGCCAGGCTCCGATCGCATCGCGCTCGGCGAAGAATGGATTCAAACCAACACGCTGGACGGCCAGAAGTCGCACGACTCGTTCATGCGAGTCGGCGAGCCGGGTTATTTCCAGGAATTCGGCCCGGCCGGCTATCACGTCTCGATCGGGTTCGTCAATCCCAAGATCATCAACGATCGCCGCATCAACACTGCCAGCACCGGCATATGCGATTCGAAGGCCAGCGGTGGCCAGCTGACCTGTAACTGGGAAATCAAGGGCAAGGTGTTCGGCTCGAGGCTGAGCCGCACGCCGGATCAGCGCCTGTACTCGAGCGGCAGCCGTGACGCGCTCTCGTTCACACAATGCTACGTCGGCCTGGGCGACCCCGATGGCGCCGAAATCGCCTTCACGAAGTGCGATAGCGACGGCAACTTTGATTTCAAGAGTATCCCGGCAGGCAACTGGGCGCTCACGACCTTTGACCAGTGGAACGACCAGATCATCGACGGCATCACGCAAGGCGTCGGGGTGGGTTGTGTACCGAGCGCTCCGGGTGTGACGTCTTCGGGACCCTGCGCATCGGGTTCCACGACCGGGACGACCGGGTGCAACGGTACCGGCACCACCGGCACCGTGTGTGACATGGGTGAAATCGGCGTGCACCAATGGCAGGCCGACTTGTACACGCGGACTTTCATCGATACCGATGGCTCTGGCGTGTCGAACGATTCGAAGCCCGGGCTGTCCTTGGTTGCGACCAACGTCCGCTTCCGCGATGGCAGCTATTCGAACTTCAACAGCACCGACTTGAGCGGTAACGCGGGCTTCAACGAGGTCTTCCCGCTATTCAACTGGTACGTGGTCGAGACGGACAGCACGCGTTACAAGACGACCGGCGTGCACGTCATCTACGACGCCGGCGGCCCCTCGGACGGATCAGCTTCGTGCGATCCGGCCGCCAGCCCCTGCGGCAATTCCCAAACCGCGCAGTTCTTCGCGAACACGTACGAGAAGTTCCCGCTGCCTCCGGAGCTGATGCCGCCCGGGTCCGTGCCCTGCGCCAACGCAGACTGCTCGAGCGAAACCATCGCCAACGGCTTGAAGCGCCCCACAGCGGTCTACAACTCGACCGGCCGCATCGATCCGCCGTACTGGTTCGGCTCGTACGGTTGGCAGGGCTACATCGGCCAGGGCAACTTCCTGGAGTTCGGTAAGAAGCCGTTCGCCGCCGGTGAGACGGGCCCGATCCATGGGCACGTCATCTACGCTTCGACCCGACCGTTCGACGACCCGCAGTTGCTGCTGCAGTTGAGTTGGGAGCCGATGATCCCGCACGTCCGGGTGAATCTGTACCAGGAAGGTGTTGCCGCCGACGGTGTTACCCCGACACTGACCCTCGTCGACCACACGGAGACGACCAGCTTCGACGACTGGGCGCAGGGCTTCCGCAAGGACGCCAGCGGGAACCCGGTCCTGGCCGCCGATGGTAAGGGCTACATCCCGAACATCAGCTGCCCGGGTCAGACGGCGAATGCCGCCGGTACCCAGTTCGATCCGTTCTACTACGCGCTGCAGGACCAGCCGAGCTACCTGGACTTGTACAACAAGCAGCATGCGGTACCGGGCACCATCAACGCTGCAGCGACCGGAACGCCCCTACCGTATGACTCGCAGTACAAGTGCTACGACGGCATGCATAGCTGGAATCAGTTACAGCCGGCGCCGTACGACGGCATGTACAGCTTCCCCAGCACGAACACACTGGACCCGGCGACCGGCAAGCCGGTCGGCACGAACTGCTCGGTCTGCGCCCCGAACCCGGATTCGAACGATCCGTATCGCGCTGGCACGCCCATGCTGCCGCCGGGCAAGTACGTCGTTGAAGTGGTCGTGCCGCCCGGCTACGAGCTGGTGAAGGAAGAGGACAAGAACATCCTCATCGGCGACAACTACATCGCGCCGGCCACAGTCCAGTTCCCGGGCCTTGGTGGTTCGATCTTCATCCTTCCTGACCAGGCCTCGCTCAGCGCCACTTACAACTCGGCCAACGCGCAGAACGCCACGGTCAACCTCGGTCGCAACCCCAGCCTCGTGAGCCACGAGGGTGATACCGGCAGTGATGAATCGTACTGGCCCTGCGTCGGTACTGTGCGCCAGGTGCCGGACTTCATCAGCCTCTACCCGCAGTCGGGCGAGGTCTCACCGTTCGCCGGTGCGATGCGGCCGCTGTGCGACCGTAAGGAAGTCAACCTGACCGAGCAGTCCTCCGCGCTGGTGAAGTTCTACCTCTTCACCTCGACGCATGTCGCGGCACACTTCCAGGGCATCATCCTCGATGACTTCACGGCCGAGTTCGATCCCTTCTCGCCGCAGTTCGGTGAGAAGTTCGCGCCCTCGTACCTGCCGATCGGGATCAAGGACTGGACGGGCAACGAGATCAACCGCGTCTACTCGGACCAGTTCGGTCTGTACAACGGCCTGAACTACTCGACCTGGGAAGTCAATCCGCCTAACCCGACCGGGTACGGGCCGACGATGATGGTCTACTGCATGAACGACGCGGGCCTGACGAACGGCCCGAACGGGCAGTCCACGCCGGACGCGTTGTTCCAGCCTGGCTACAGCCAGTTCTGCTACGAGCTACCGTCCATGCCCGGCCAGACCGGTTACTTCGATACGCCGGTCGTTCCGGTGCAGGCCTTCTCGGAGGGCTACAACCATCCAGACTGCTCTTATCCGGACACGACACCGGCGATCGGCAGCGTGGCGGGTGATTTGGCGGGTCCGTGGGTCTCGGCGGCCGGTCATACGATCACGGTCAACTCGCTGGGTGACCAGTCAGTGGAGTGGTACGGGTACACCGGACCCGCCATTACAACCGCGCCGTACAACAAGCCAAAGACCACGCGCCATTACGGGTTTGGCTCGGCGAAGGGCACCGTCAAAATCGGCAACGTCACCGTGCCTGCGGCCAGCGTGACGTGGGGCGACACGACGATCTCCTTCCCGGCCCCCTCGGGCGTGTCGGCTTGCGCTGTCCAGCAGCAGAGCAAGTACGGCGGCCCGGCCGGCAACAACCCGCCAGTCTCGACGGCAAACTGCGGCGAGCTCGTGATCACGACGGCGGCTGGCAAACAATCGATCGACACGGTCACCGTGACGATCGGCGGCAAGCAGCCGACGGTGATGACGGCCGGCCAGACGAT
This sequence comes from Gammaproteobacteria bacterium, assembly GCA_028293725.1. The sequence goes on from JAQGOE010000043.1 coordinate 38,130, forward strand.
CCAGTCCGCGATCGACGCGGCGAAGCCGGGCGACATGATCATCGTTCCGCCGGGCACCTACAATGAGATGGTCGTGATGTGGAAGCCGATCCGCCTGCAAGGCGTCGGTGCGGCGTCCGCGGTGATCGATGCCAACACCCAGCCGGCCGGCAAGCTGCTCACTCCGTGGCGGCAGAAGATCGTGTGCCTGTTCGGCCTGACGGTCGACGGCCGTCCACGCTCTTCGTCCGACAGGGCCTGCGACACCGGTATGAACTTCGCGCTGATCGGCGACGCGAACCAGAATTTCGCGACCATGACGGTCGATCGTCTGCCCTTCGAAGCGACCCTTGGCTGGGACGCGAGCCTGAATGGCAATCTCGCCGAACAGTTGAGTGAGCCGAGTCTCCTGGGAGCGTACGAAGGCGCCGCGATCACGGTGGTTGCCAAGGGCGTGAAGTTCCCGAGGGGCACGGCCATCAACGATGCCTTCGGTGCGACGACCGGTGCAGCCTTCCCCGACAACACGGCCCTGCTCACTGCGTCGGACTGCGGCGGCTCGAATGCGAATTCAGCCAATCCGTACCCGACGAACTACTTCTGCAACCCCTCGAGCATCGATGGTCTCGGTATTCGCGACAGCTCGCAGGGCGGCGGCGGTATCTTCGTCCACGGCTACGCACACAACCTGCAGATCGCCAACAACCGTGTGCACAACAACACCGGCACGATGGCGGGCGGCATCACGATCGGCGTGGGTGAGCACCCGGATGTGGAGCTTGCAGGCACCGCGACCGTGCTGAGCTACCCCGAGTCGTGCGAGATCAGCAACGTCACCAACCTGGCGCTGCCGTTCTGCTTCAACCTTCACGTCAACATCCATAACAACGCGGTGGTGGGCAACTCGTCCATGGGCGATGAGCTCTTCTCGTCGACCCCGGCCGGCGCGGGCGGCGTCAGCATCAACAGCGGCGCCGACTACTACAAATTCACCAACAACCTGGTGTGCGGCAACATCAGCACCGGTGACGGTGGCGGCTTCTCCCACATCGGCTTCATCAAGAACGGCGACATCGAGAACAACACCATCATCTTCAACCAGAGCACGAATCCGACCATCACGACCAATGGCGGCGGCGTCCTGGTGATGGGTGCGCCGGATGCCGACCCGACCACCTGCGGCGTGACGACGGACCAGGACTGCCTGCCGCCTCCGGGAACGATCAGCCCCAGCGACGGCACCGGCCAGGGGCTGATCATCAACGCGAACCTGATCCTGGGCAACGCGGCTGATTCCGGCAGCGGTGGCGGTGTGCGCATGCAGGGGGTCAATGGGACCGACGTGCTGAACTTCCCGAACGGCGCCTCCGCTTGCGCGGCTGACCTTGGAACGGGGTCCGGGCATCACTGCTACTGGAACTCGGCCAACGTGACGAACAACATCATCGTCAACAACGTGGCGGGCTGGGACGGCGCCGGGGTTTCGCTGGTCGACTCGCTGGCGGTCAATATCGTGAACAACACGATTGCGGCCAACGACTCGACAGCCTCCTCCGGCACGCTGTTCCAGACGCTGTTCGCGCCCTTGGCGAGCTCAACGCCGGTGGCCAACATTACGTGCGGTGCCACGGGCGGCCAGTCCTGCCCGCAGGTCTCCGGCCTGGTGAGCGTCGAGAACAGTCCAGTGCTGGTGGCCAACGTGAACCAGACGGTCGGTACGAAGACCTGTCCGCAAGGCCATGGGATCTCCGGCGCATGCTTCAGCCACTCGATTCCGCTGATGTTCAACGATGCAATCTGGCAGAACCGCTCGTTCTACATCGGTGTCGGCGGCTTCGGTCCGGCGACGAGCGGCCAGAATCAGCAGCACATGGTATCGCTGTACAACGCCGCGCAGGAGACGGGCGCGGGCAACCCACAAGCGATGACGACGGGCGCCGGGACAGCAGTTCTCAACCAGGCGACGACGGGTGCTTGCCCGGCCGGTTCTACCTACTGGGAGATTGGTTTCCGCGGTGACACGCAAGCCGGCTCGCACAGTCCTCAGGGCTTCGCGCCCTTGAACTCCGTGCTGTCGAGCTCGATCTACGGTGGAACCGCCAACCCGACGGGCTCCCCGGCCTTCACGAGCCAGTATTGCAACGGCTCGCGCACGCCGCCGGAGGCCGGTGGTACCGGCTGGCAGGTTCCCCCGGGCACGAACGAGACCAATGCCTTCCCGAATCCGGTGTTCAGCCTGACGCCCGCAGCCGTGGTCGACGAAGGCAACAACTGGGTCAACCTGCGCTGGGGCCCGCTGTCGCTGTATCCGATCGACGGGACTAACAGCCCGTCGTATCAGGGAACGAGCCCGCTGGCCAACTACGTGCCGCAGACCGGATCGTCGGCGATCAACGCGGGCGCGGCCAGCGTCACCTTCGGGACCGGCAACAACGCCATCGCGGTGAGTGCGCCGAAGACGGACTTCTACGGCAACACGCGTCCGGGCGGTGCCGGCTACGACATCGGTGCCGTCGAGGTGGCGGGGGCCGCAAACGTGACCGATCTTTCGGTGACGAAGGTCGATGATCACGGCGGCAGGCTCGGCAGCGGCCCGACTATCACCTACACGGTTGTTGTGACCAACAACGGAACGCAGCTCGTGTCGGGCGCCGCACTGACCGACACACTGCCCGCGATCGGCATTGTTCCGCTGCTGACGGTCAACAGCTGGACTTGTGCCACGGCGGGTGCAGGTGCGTCCTGCACGGCGACCGGAGGCGGCAACTCGACACGTTCGGGCAGCGTGACGCTGCCGGCTGGCGGATCGGCGACGTACACGTTGCGTGCAAGCCTGTCGATGCTCGGACAGGTTACGATTGTGCTAGCCAATGCCAGCTCGATGTCGAACGTTGTCAGCGTGGCGACACCGGCAGGGGTCACGGATTCGAACACTGCCAACAACGCGGCGACCGACACGACGAACTTCGTGAAGCTCTCGTCGATCTTGCCGACCTCAGGTTCGCGCGGCAGTGTGGTTCCGGTGACCATCACGGGTACTAACCTGACAGGCGCGACGGGCGTGACGATGTCCGGCGGTGGTGTGACCTGCAGTGGGGTTGCTGCCACCGGCGCGGGCACGAGCGTTACAGCAAACTGCTCGATCTCGTCCACTGCGGCAAACGGAGCGTTGACCGGCATCAGAACGGTGACGGTCGCCACACCGGCTGGAAACTCACTCGGCGCGGTCACCTTCAAGGTGAACTGAGGGCGAAGTAACCCTACGGGACCGGCGTGAGCCGGTCCCTGGGGAAGGCCCCAACATCAATGACAGACGGCATCTCAGCGCATATCGAGCCTCGGAAGAAGGCCTTGCGGTTGAATCCAAACCCAACCCTGACAGGACGGACGGTACTGTTGGCGTTGCTGTTCGCACTGGGCGCCGCCGACCGTTGCGATGCGCAGGCGGAGCAGGGGGATGCGCCTTCTGTCGAGTCACCAACCAGCGCGCCTGCCGGCAGCGCGGTCAGATCAAGATCTCATCGGCCGTCACGCCGCACTCCCGCACAGGTCATCGACGCCAATGTGCGGCGTCTAGCGCAGGGACTGAAGTTGGATCAAGAACAGCAGGCGAAGCTGCGCGAGATCCTGGTGGACCAGTATGCGCAGCTGATGAAGCTCCGCACCGAGTCGGCTTCCGCCACGGACCGCACGGGGGCGATGCGCGCGATCCTGGATCGCACCCGGGAAAGGATCCGGGAGATGCTGAATGACGAGCAGAAAAGGCAGTACGTGACAGACGTGCCGCGGGAGGTCACCGCCGCTACGCGAGCCGATCTCGAGCACTGGCTCGATGTGCGCGATGCACAACGAAGAGAGGATACGGAAGAGTCGAAATGATGCTTTCAAATCCGAGAGGAGCTGCTACCGTGGAGACCATGGCCAAGAAGAACGTGCGACGCTTCGCACTCAACACGCGGGTTCTGGCCGGCTTGCTGACCGGTAGCCTGCTGTCCGGGACAGTCGTCTGGGCGGCCGATACGCCGCTTCCTGCCAAGGCATCGCGGAGCTCCGCAGCAACAAAGGGCAAGGCGCACCCGACCCGTTACGCGCCGGACCGCTTCGCGGGGCGCGCGGGCAAGTTCTACGAGCTGACCTGGGGGGTCGACTCCCTCAACGTCAAGCTGGTGGAGTCGGGCGAGCTCGTCCGCTTCAGTTACCGAGTGCTCGATCCGGTCAAGGCGCGCTCGTTGAACGACAAGCAGAACGAGGCGTCGCTGATCGATCCGAAGGCCGGTGTCAGGCTCGCGGTCCCAACCATGGAGAAGGTCGGACAGCTACGCCAGAGCGCCCCGCCTGAGGCAGGCCGTTCCTACTGGATGACCTTCTCCAACAAGGGTGGCCACGTCGTTCGCGGCGATCGTGTCGACGTGGCGATCGGCACGTTCAAGGCCAGTTTCCTCGCCGTCGATTGACCCGTGTCAGTCGAAGGCCGAATTCTCCAGGAGTGTTGATAATGTCCCCAGTTAGACCGCTCTTCACAGTGTTGGCCATCGGTGCCACTTCCCTGCTGTTGACAACAGGCCTGGTCATCGCGGCGGACGCGCCCGACGCCGCAGCGCCGGCACCGCAGGCACAGGTGCCCAGCCTCACTGCTGCACAGGTGCTCGACAAACACATTGCCGCCCGCGGTGGCGCACAGGCCTGGAAAGCGGTCCAGGGACTGCAGCTCACCGGCAAGATCGATGCTGGCACGGCCGACAATAACGCACGCGCCATGAAGATCGTGGAAGCCGGCAAGAAGGCAACCGGCCGCGGCACCAATGCCGAGATTGCGGCCGCGAACGGCCCGAAGGACACTGACACGCAGGCGCAGCTGCCCTTCACGCTCGACCTGAAGCGCCCGAACAAGATGCGGCTGGAAATCCTGGTCGGCGGCAAGCCCGCCGTGCAGGTGTATGACGGGCAGCAGGGGTGGAAGCTGCGACCGTTCCTGAATCGAACGGACTCCGAGCCATTCACGAAGGAAGAGGCCAAGACGGAGGCTTCGCGAGATGATCTGGACGGCCCGTTGATCGGGTCGGCGGCGAGAGGGGCCAAGGTCGACTTGGACGGCTCCGAAGTGGTGGACGGGCAGCCTGCGTACAGGCTGAAGGTCATCCAGAAGAATGGTGACGTGAGGCACGTGTGGGTCGACGCCAAAACTTTCCTGGACGTCAAGATAGACGGATTTCCGCGCCGCATGGACGGCAAGGTGCACAACGTCTACGTATATCAGCGCGACTTCCGCAAGGTGGAAGGTGGCGTGATGATTCCCTTCGTGCAGGAGACCGCGGTGGACGGCTACTCGGATAAGCACAAACTGATGATAGAGAAGGCGACAGTCAATCCGCGCCTGGACGACGCGCTGTTCGCGAAGCCACACGCGTAGTTGCCGTGGGCCGCTGGCGCGCAAGGTCCGGTGCGCTGCTGCTGTTGATCGGCTTGTCCGTCTGTCAAGCGGGGCCGATGTCGGCGCAGACAGCCGGGGGCATCGGGCGAGAGATTTACCTGCACGGTGTCCTCGGCTCGGGGCAGCCGCTCGAAGGAAACCGTGGGTCGAGCGGCGCGCCCGCCTCGGGGTCGGATGCCGCCTGTGTCAATTGTCACCAGCGCAGTGGGTTTGGTGACGCCGAAGGTTTGCTTGGAATTCCTCCGATCGCGGGGGCCTACCTGTTCCACGCCCGTGCCCGCACGTCGGAGCAGCGCGATCTACCCTACGTCGAATCCATACGGGCCGATCGCGAGCCCTACACGCCGGAGACCCTGGCCAGCGCCATTCGCGAAGGCACCGACTCCCGGGGCAGGCCGCTCAGCCCCCTGATGCCGCGCTTCCGGTTAGGGGATTCCGACATGGATGCGTTGGTTTCATACCTGAAGTCCCTCAAGGTGGGGTCTTCACCGGGCGTGACTAACACAGAAATTCATTTTGCGACCGTCATTACGCCGGAAGCGGATCCCGTGAAGCGCACGGCCATGTTGAATGTCATGCGCCAGTATTTCGCTGAGCGCAATGCTCGTCAGATGGTCCCGAGCCGGCGCCTGCTGGCCTCCGGCAAGACCATGTATGCAGATACCATGTTCATGGTGCATCGCCAGTGGGAATTGCACGTCTGGGAACTGACCGGGCCACCTTCGGGCTGGAGCATGCAGCTCGCACAGCATCTCGCCCAGCAGCCGGTGCTCGCCGTGGTTGCGGGATTGGGTCGCAGCCATTGGCAACCCGTGCACGAGTTCTGTGAACGAAACGAGTTGCCCTGCCTGTTTCCCAATATCGAGGTGCCCATCGAGTCCCGCGACGACTTCTACTCGCTGTATTTCTCCAAGGGAGTGTTGCTGGAAGCTGACTTGATGGCGGATCGTATTCTGACCTCCGCCAGGGCGGCACCGGGAGCGATCGAGCAGGTGTACCGCGCGGGCGATGCCGGCGAGGCCGCAGCGGCTATCTTGAGCGAGCGACTTGCCGGCCGTGGAGCTACTGTCCACGACCATGTACTGCCAGCAGGCGCGCCGGCGGCGGAAGTCGCAGCGGCGACACGTGGAGCCTCGGGAGCGGAGACGCTGATCCTTTGGCTGCGACCGCCGGACATTGCGGCGCTCGGGTCTGTGCCCTCCGGCCCCCAGAGTATCTATGTTTCCGGTCTAATGGCGGGTCTCGAGCACGCTGCCCTGCCTGTGGACTGGCGCCCGCGCGCCAGACTTACATATCCTTTCGACTTGCCCGAGAAGCGCGGCGTGCGCGTGGGGTATCCGTTGAACTGGTTCGCCATCCGCCACATTCCAGTCGTTGCTGAGCAGGTGCAGGCAGATACCTATCTTGCGTGTGGATTGGTTTCGGAGGCTCTCAGTCACATGGCCGACAATTTCAATCGGACGTATCTGATCGAGCGCCTCCAGGGCATGCTCGAGCACCGGATCGTTACGGGCTACTATCCGCGGCTGACGCTTGCGACCCATCAGCGCTTTGCCTCCAAGGGCGGTTACATCGTTCACTTCGCCGACACGAACGGGTTGCGTTTGATCGCCGATACGGCCTGGATGACCCCCTGACTGCCGGCGAGGGCTCGATGAGGACCGTGCGATTGGCTGCTGTGATTTGCGGGCTGGCGGCAACGGCGTGTCTTCGTGCGGCGCCCACGCCCCCTGAGCGGGCGGCCGCCACTATGGGTGCGGCGATCTACCTGCGCGGCATGTTGCCCTCGGGTGCGCCCCTGGAGGGCACACAATCCAGATTGGGTGTCCGCCTGCGGGATGGCGATGCGGCCTGTGTAAACTGCCATCAACGCAGCGGCCTGGGTTCACATGAGGGCAGCTCGGGCATCCCGCCCATCACTGGCGAGTATTTGTTCAGCCCACGCGTGTCTCCCGCCCACGAGCCAGCGGTGCCCGAGCTGCAAGGTTTGCATGGCGACCGCGCTTCGTACACGGAACCCACGCTCGCTCGAGCGATCCGTTCAGGTGTCGACTCAGAGTCTCGCCCGCTCGGCGACCTGATGCCGCGTTTCGAGCTGGATGATAGCTCGATGATCGCGTTGACCGCCTACTTGAAGCAGCTCACACCACGTAGTCCGCCGGGGCTCGAGAACGGGCTGCTGCATCTTGCCACCGTCGTGACACCGGACTCGGACCCGGTCAGGCGCCGCGGCGCTCTCGATGTCCTCGAGCATTTCGTTGCCGAGAAGAACGCATCCCCGTTGAAGTCGGGTCCTGTTCCGGGTGCCGCCGGGATGACAGGTCACTCCGACAGAGCGGGTTTGGCGAGCCGGCGCTGGCAGTTGCATGTCTGGACGCTGACAGGCGCACCGGATACCTGGGGTGCACAGCTTGACCGGCAGTTCGCCTCTCAACCTGTCTTTGCGTTGCTTTCCGGGATCGGGGGTCCCGAGTGGGCGCCGGTACACGAGTTCTGCGAGCAGCACTCGGTTCCGTGTCTCTTTCCCAACCTGGAGGTACCCGTCGTTTCGGAGCAGGACTTCTATTCGGTGTACTTTTCCAAGGGCGTGTTGCTCGAGGCGGAGTTGATGGCCAGATCGATCCGAGCCGATAACGCCGGCACCGGTGCGATCGGGGTACACCAAATCTATCGGCGCGGAGACAGCGGCGAAGTGGGCGCTGCCGCCCTGGCAACCGCGCTGCGCGACCCACGTATCACGGTGAGCGAGGAGGCCGTGCCTGCCACTGCCGCATCGCGGCGTCTCGGTGAATTGCTATCACGCCGGCCCGCCGGGGCGGTCGTTGTGCTGTGGTTGCGCCCGGCCGACATCGCGGCGCTCAGCTCTGGCGCACCACCTGAGCGTGTCTACCTGTCAGGTCTGATGAGTGGCCTGGAGAACGCGCCCCTGCCACCGCGCTGGCGCGAGCACGCTGCGTTGACTTATCCCTTCGAGCTCCCGCAGCGGCGCCGAGTGCAGCTCGATTATGCCCTCGGCTGGTTTGCCTTTAGACATATCCCAGTCGTGGACCTGCGGGTTCAGGCGGACACGTTTCTCGCGTGCAGCCTGTTCGCTGACACACTCAGGCTCATGGGCGATCACGCTTCGCCGCCCTACCTGCTCGAGCAGCTGCAAGGGCTTTTGGAGCACCGCGCGCTCACCGGGTACTATCCGCGGCTTGCCCTCGCTGCGCATCAGCATTTTGCCTCCAAAGGCGGGTACCTCGTTCATTTTGGCGTGCCTCAGGGAACCGCCGTGATGGCCGACACGCCGTGGCTGGTGCCCTGACTCCCGGTTTCCAGCCGACTTCGAGGTAGGGTATCTCGGTATTTGGACTGGGGTAATCCTGCCGGCGCAGGGGGGGGATCGGGCTCAGTGTGACAGCGGCGCCCCCGGGCTATCGTATGGCCATGTCTGCTGAATCCACCTCCACAGAACTGATATCCGCTCAGGCTGATCTGCCTATCGGCCGCGGGTGCGCCCGCTCCACCTTCTGGCTGGCAATGCTGCTCGCAGCGCTCCCGGTCGGTGCTGCCCCAAGCGAGCCGACTGTTGAAGCAGCCCCGGTAATCAGCACCGCGGCGGTGCGATACGCCGTGCCCGCCGTGCGGCTGGTGCGGGACGACGGAAAGGCGGTGTCACTACCTGAGGAGATGAACGACGGACGTCCCGTGGTTCTCAACTTCATCTTCACGAGCTGCAGCTCGATCTGTCCGCTCATGAGTCAGGTGTTTGCACAGTTTCAGAAGCGACTCGGTGCAGAGAGTGCGAGCGTTCATCTCATGTCAATTTCCGTGGATCCCGAGGAAGATACGCCCGCTCGGTTACGAGAGTACGCGCGCAAGTTCCACGCGGGAGCGGGCTGGCAGCACTACACCGGCACGATCGAGGCGAGCCTTGCCGCACAGCGCGCCTTCAATGTCTGGCGCGGAGACAAGATGAGCCATACGTCGGTTACGTTCCTGCGTGTCGGTCCGGATGCACCGTGGTTGCGCATCGACGGCTTCGTCACTCCGGACGAGCTGCTTCAGCGGTATCACCAGCTGCGAAAATCGTCGCAGTCAAACCTGGCACCGCAAAGCCTGGCGGTACGCTGAGCGGTTGGTGTAACTCAAGCTCAACTCAAAAAGGACGCGCCGGGAATATGAAAACAACAAAACTGCCGCTGCTCTTCGCCCTCCTGCTGGCTCCAGCCCTCACTCTGGCAAATACGGTGGCGATCGATTGGTCGGGACAGATCGCCGCGTACGACTCGGCGGGCAGCGGTTTTCCGCAGAGCCCGTTGTCGGACACGAATGTCTCGGCTGTCATCAACTTGAATCTTGACCTCCTGCCCGCACCGGATGCGGGGAACCCGACCGGGGTGGTGTCCTTCACGGGCACCGATTTTCTGCAGTCGAGCGTGCAATGGGCCGGCGGGACCTTCCAACCCGATGCGTCCGGCGCCGGATCGGACAGCCTGTATCTCGATCTCCTGGGCGGTCAATGCACCATTACCGATAGTGGCACGTATCTCGACGACCAGGGCCTAGGGCACCTTGCACTCGTGTCGATCAGCCTCATGGGGCTGCTGAATTTTACGCCGGACCAAGGGCCGAGTTTCGGCGGTGACGTGAGCGGCATTGGGGTGTTCGGAGATTCGAACGCAGACGGCTCGCAGGGCTTCATCAGCGAAGTCCAGTTGGATAGGGTCAAAGTAACCACGGTAGCGGTTCCTGAACCCGATGCCGCGTCGCTCGGTGTCGGGATGCTACTCGCCCTCATTGTGGTTTTGATTCGAGTACGTCGCCAGCCGGTGTGACCGCGACGGTGAGCGCCGCGCAAGACTCCGGTTACTGCTGCGGGCTCTGCTTCAAGAAGGATGGCGGGTTCGCGCGTTTCGATTTGGGAATCCCGAGGAGTCCGACGTCGGCGCACTCGCCGAGTCGCACGGCATCGATCGTCGTGCGTACGACCTGCTCATCACTGTGTGCCTCACTCACGGTCTGATAGGTCGTATCGCTTTGCGAAATCAACACGTCGCGGAATCTCATTGGTCCAGCTGGCGTCGGACAGGTCCACTGAGAGATATAGCCCTGCTGGTTTCGCTCGGCTGGCAAGAACTGACAGCCTTTCTTTTCGAGTTCCGCCATCTTCTGCCGGAACTCGGTAGTAGGATTACTGCATCTTTGGAACGTGGACACCTGGGGTTGGCCTGCCCCGGGCTTCATGAGGGTCCGCCGGTATTCCCATAACCCGGGTTGAAAGTGCGGGAGATCATCAGCCCCGGCCGATGCCGCCCATCGAGGGCCTGCAACCAACAGGAGGCTGCAGATCAGGATTGTTGCAGGCGCAAACCTCACTTGGGGACACGACATGGGGCGCTTCTCACGATGCAATATCCAGCGTTTCCTATAGTGCACCGGATGTCTCGCGCTGTACATCCACCGGGGACAATGCTGTAGTACGACCCAGTTCAATAAACAATTACAACGACCTCCCCAGGCGGGCGTAACGCGATCCAGTCGACGGTTTGGCGCCCCGGTATTTGTCTTAATGGAAGGGGGCCGAATTTCGGGGGGGCGGATGCGCGTTTCTCGGCTGGTGATCGTGTTATCCGTGCTGTGCTCGCCGTTTGCGCGGGGTGACCCGCTGCAGCACGAATTTCTGCTGTTGCCCAGCGCCCAAGCCGTGGGCACTTTCGACCGGCAGTCGCCCGAAACGCAGCTCTACGATCAGGTCGTACAGGCGGATGCCCTCCTGACCCTGCAGAAGGGGCCCTTCAAGCTGTTCGGCGAGTACCTGATCTCCGACCACGAAGGCGACCTCGAGCGCTTCCAGCTCGGTTGGCAACTCTCCAGCGATACGGTCATCTGGGTCGGCCGCTATCACCAGCCGACCAGCGTCTGGAATCACGATCATCACCATGGGCAGTACCTCCAGACCAGTATCACCCGTCCCAATATCGACGAATGGGAGGACCTGCGCGGCGTCCTGCCACAGCATTTCACAGGCGTCCTGATCGAGTCGAGCCGGGAAGTGTTGGGCGACTGGCGGCTGCGCACGGCGGCCGCCGGCGGCGTGGCGCCGAAAATCACCGACGACGGCCTCCAGCCATTCGATCTCGTGCACCCGGACGGCGGGCGCCGCATGGGTTATCAGGCACGCGCCTCGTTGCATCCAGGCGAGTTCACCGAAACGGGTGTGGGCATCCTGGCGTCCGACAATCAACTGGCCGTGGAGGGTCCGCTCCCTCTGCGCCTGGTCGGACTCGACCACGTGGATCTCAGGTTGTATGGACTGTTCGGGGCCTATGCGGGCGACTCGTGGAACGTGACGGCGACGGTCTACTTCGCCCAGGCGCAGCTGCATTACACGGGATCCGTCGCAGCGGACACCTTCGGCGTCGGTTATGTCGAGGCGGAACGCCACTTCGCGCACAACTTGACCGGCTTCGCGCGGTATGAGGAATCCGCCGGTGTCGGCAATTCCACCTACTTGAGTTTGTTCAGGCAGTTCGCCCGCTCCCGCTATGTTGGCGGAGTGCGTTGGGACTTCACCGAGCGGCAGGCGCTCACAACGCAACTTACCGCCACGCACTTGCTGAATGGACATTACACCGATGTCCGGCTGCAATGGAGCGCAGCGCTGTTTTGATCATGCAACGCGCACTTCTGCTGCTCGCTCTGCTGCTCAGCGCCCCGCTCGGGGCGGCCGGCTCGCAGAGCGTCGTGCTGGTGGTGCGCGCGGACAGCGCTGTCGTCGATCTCGACCCGGTGAGCGTTCGCAAACTGTTTCTCGGCGTGCCGGTGCTGGTCAACGGCAGTCCGTTGCACCCGATCCGCAACCGCAGCGACACGCGGCTCGACCAGATCTTCCTCCAAGTGATCGCCGCAATGTCGCAGTCGGTCTATGACCGGCAGATTCTCATAGGCCTCAACCGGCATGGGTGGCTGCGCCCGCTGGAGCTCGATTCGAGCGGCAGCATTCTCGACAAGCTGGCGATGGATCCCAACGCGGTGACGTTCATGTGGCAACGGGATGTGGCGCGCAATCCGAAGATCCGCGTGATCCGGGTGTTATGGACCGATTGATCAACAGTTTGCGCGTACGCCTGATCGGCGTGGTGCTCGTCATTCACGCAGCTCTCGTGCCACTGCTGTATCTGGGGGTCTCGGTCATCATCCAGGAGGGTTATGCCGAGCTGTTCGTCAACTCGGTACGCTCCTTCAGCAGGCTCACCGCGGACGAGCTCGAGGCCTCGGGCGAGCGGGAATTCGAGCAGCGCGCGGCGGCTTTACTGGATGGCGCCATGCTCACCGGGCAGGTGGTGTTCTCCGAGATCACCGATGGCCAGCGCAAGCTACACAGCTCGTTGGCGACCGATGTCGCGCCCGTGCCGCGAGCCGACGACTTTGACTTCGGCGACCACGGCGACCAGGTTTACTACATCACCCATCGCGTCAAGCGGGGCGACCGCTCGATCATGCTCCGGCTCGGCTTCGATGAGGGTCCCACGCTCGAGCGCATCGTTGGCGCGAAGCGCCGCGTGCTGCTGGCGGTACTCACCTTCACATTGGTCTCGATTGCGGTGTCGGTCTGGTTGTCCGCGGTCATCGCGCGGCCGATGGTGCGCCTGCAGGAAGCGGCCAAGCGGGTCGCCGGCGGAGATGTACACGCGCACCTGGACATGAAGAGCTCGATTCGGGAGGTACAGGAGCTCACCCATCACCTGGAGTCGATGCGCGAGGAGCTGGTGGGCGCGAACGAGCGGCTGGCCAGTGAGATCCGTGAGCGCGAGGTTTCGGAGCGCAAGCGCCTGGACCTGGAGCGGCAGCTATTACATCGCGAGCGTATCGCGACGATCGGTACGCTCGCCGGCGGCGTCGCGCATGAGTTCAACAATATCCTGACACCGATCCTGCTGTATTCGCAGGTCGCCCTCGACGACACCCCTCCCGACAGCGCGGTCGCCAAGGACCTCACGCGCATCGTTGCTGCAGCGCACAGGGCGCGTAGCCTCGTCTCGCGGATTCTGACTTTCAGCCGCCAGATGGACGTTCCGCAAACCAGCGTCTTTCCGCTGCGTCCTACGGTAGAGGAAGCGCTCGCCCTGCTGCGGGCGATCGTTCCCGCGAACATCGACATCGTGTTCGATCCGTCGGAGGATGACAGCATGATATCGGGTGATGCGAGCCTGATACACCAGGTCATCATCAACCTGTGCACGAACGGCTATCAGTCTATGCGCCGGACGGGTGGCACGCTTGCCGTCAGATTGCGCGTGGCAGAGAATCCAACGGTCGCGCAGCTCGATCCGGGCAAGTATGCAATGCTGGAAGTAGGCGATTCGGGGCACGGGATGGATCCGGCTGTGATGGCGCACATCTTCGAGCCGTTCTTCACGACACGAGGGGTTGGGGAAGGGACGGGTTTAGGGCTTTCCGTCGTGCACGGAATAGTCACATCCATGGGCGGTAGTATCACGGTAGAGTCCACTATCGGTAGCGGGTCGACATTTCGTGTTTACCTCCCGGCCGCGACGGGAAGTCACTGACATGGCAGCTATTCTGGTCGTCGATGACGAGTTGGAGGTTGGCGAGGCGATCCAGCGGGTCCTGGAGCGCGCCGGCTTCACGGTCGTCGTGGCGAACAGCGCGGATGCAGCCTTGCAGGCCCTGGAGGGCCACCAGCCTGACATCGTCGTGACGGATGTCATCATGCCGAAGGTGCACGGGTTGGAGCTCATAAGAATCGTGCGCGGCCAGTATCCCCGGGTGCGCGTCGTTGCCATTTCCGGTGGAGGCAGCTTTGGGCCGCTGGCCTACAAGCCTGACGCCATCAGCACCCACGCGTACCTGGCAGGCGCCCGGGAAGCCGGGGCGGACGAAGTTCTGACAAAACCCTTCGATATGGGTGACCTGCTGTCTACCATTCGACGGCTGCTACCCAACTGAAGGCGCTGCGGCGCCACAAGGTAGGGTTTCTACCTACTACTAAAGACGCGCACGAACCGCCCAGTCACCGTATGATCTTCCTCAAACACGAACCAAGGCCGTGCCGTCAGGGAAGCAGATCTCGGTCAGGGGGTTTGAGGTTGAGCATTACCGACGCGAGCCACCAAGGTGTGCTGGCCGCGGGGTCTAAAATCCGGATTGTCCTGGTCGAGGATCACGCCATCCTGCGCGACGGGTTGCGCGCGCTTCTCGAGATGGAGCGCGACCTGGCGGTGGTCGGATCGGTGGGCGATGCCGCCGCGTCGGTTGTCCTGGTCCGCGATCTCAAACCGCAGCTCATTATCTCGGACGTGGCTCTCCCCGGTCGTTCCGGCATAGCGTTGATCGGCGAGTTGCTGGCGGTCAATCCCGACACGCGTCTCCTCGTACTCACCGCTCATGGCGAGGAGGAATACATTCGGGCGGCGCTCAACGCCGGGGCCCATGGTTATGTGTTGAAAGACTCCGGTCGCGAGGATCTCATCAGGGCCATCCGTGCGGTGGTTTCCGGGCGTCAATACCTGTGCGCATCCGTGGCGGCCAAAGTTGTGTCCGGTTTCGTGAGCGGCCTGGCGCCCAAGCGAGCCCTGTCCGCGGAAGGGCTGGTGACCGGCCGTGAGCGCCAGGTTCTGACCCGGATCGCCCTGGGGCAGTCCAACAAGTCGATTGCCAGGGAGCTGGGACTGAGTGTGAAGACGATCGAGAAACACCGTGCCAACCTGATGCGCAAGCTCACCTTGCACAACACCGCCGCGGTGACGCTCTATGCGCTCCGGCACGGATTCATCGATGCCGGCGTGTTCGATTCCGGTCCGACCGAGTCGGATCTGCCATCCACTATCGCCTGAGATCGCCCGCGCGGCCCTCCTGGCCGCCGCTCAGCAGATCGACAAAAACACCCAGCGCGGCCCTCTGGTCGTCCCAAATCGTGTAGGCCGTCGCCGCGGCGTCGGACTGTTTCAATACCGCCAGGTGGCGGGCGGCGGCGATGAAGCGCATCGTCGCGAGATCCGTCCGGTAGATGTCGGGTGTTGCCGAGCCGGCCGGGGGAGGGTGCACCGGTGTCCCTATCCCCACATCGTGTGCGGAATGACCTGCCAGGTTGAGTGTGATGCGCCGGTCGTCCGCCGCGACGACGAGAGCGGTAGTGGCGCTGTGAGTTTCTCCGGAGCGACCGTGCTCATCGAAGGTCGTCCAATCGTAGGCGACGAGGACATAGTCGGTCTTGCCACTGCGATTGACAGCCGCAGCCGCCAACGTCACGTAGTCGCGCATGTGCGCCGCCCGCTCCGGGCGCTCGTGTGCGAATACCAGCGGCTTGCCGACAATGCTGATGGTGGCTGCGGTCTCCGGGTCGAGATATTCCTCGGGGCTGGCGGTGCCGGGCAGCGTCGTGCAGGCGGACAGCGCAACCGCCAGGATGACTGCTCGAGACGCGAGCCGGGATAGGGTTGTCATACCTAGAAACTGAAGCGATAGGCGAGGCTCGCATAGTAGCGCTTCGTATTCTGGCTCTGTAGCAGTGCGTCGCGCTTGCCGAGCTGGCCACCGACCTCGAACTGCAGCAGCCTGCGATCTTTCTGATAGTCGATCAGCACCGAAGGGATGTACGTGAGTTCCGTACTGTCGTCGATAGTGAGGTTGCGTCGGTCGATGGTCAGGCGCGGCCCGATACGCCAGGCGCCGTTCACCGGGAAGCGGCTGCTCGCGCTCACCCCCATGAGCTTGCCGATCTCGGTGTTGGAATAGGTTGCCGTCAGGACGCTGAAATCGCCTGTCCGCCACAGGCTCGAGGTGTAGATCTGTGCCTGGTAGGTGAGCTCGAGGCCGGTGGCGGGCTGTGCGTCGACGCCTCCGGATTCGGGAGTCGCGCCGGTTTGCGTGGCGGACACTGTGGTGGAGAACTGGAATCGCTGGCCCAGCGGACGGGTCGCCGTAATACTGTAGTCCGTCGTGTAGGGAGTGCGGTCACGCGCGAGTTGGTATATCTGCTGTACCGTGAAAACCTGCTCCAGCTGCGCGAGGGTGTTGTCCGGCTGCCCGATGAGCGAGTTGCGTGTCGTGAGGACGGGCGAGTTGCGCCGCTCCGCGTCGAAGCTCAGGCTCCAGTGCGCGGGGAGTTGCACAGTGCCGAGCAACGATCCCGTGTTGAGCGAACGGTAGAAGGTGTCGTAGTCGACGATAGCGATGAGCGATGCCCATGACGCCAGGTAACGGCTCTCGATCCCGACGGCCTGGCGATCGCGGATGCCGTCGAATTGTTGTAGCGCGACGAACACGCTGGCGTCCCAATGCGCCCGGGGCGGAGTGAACGCCAGCGCTACCGATTCGAATCGCCGTGCGGTCCGCACCCCGGAGTTGGTTTCCTCCACGGGATAGCCGGCTGCGACGTTGATTCCCCAGGAAGGCCGCCATTGATAGGACACGAACATCCCGTCGAACGTACCGAGAACGCCGTCCTGGTTGCGTGTCTGGCGCCCGAGCCGCGCCAGCAGGCCGAGCGAGCGGTCGACCATCTCGATCGAGGCGATGCTGATGCGCCGGTCGTCGCCGAGGCCGTTCTGCACGAAGCTCTTTTCGTACCCGGCGCTCAGGCGCGCCATCCAATCGACATTCTCGCCCCGGCGCCGGGCGAGCAGATCCACATCGGTGAAGAGTGAGTTGTCGGTCGTCGTCTGGATCGAATTGGGGGGCAGGATCGTGCCCGGTGGCACATTGCCGGCGGGCGTGTTGTTGTCGACCCTCGTGCCGTCATAGCGGAAGAGTTGCGCGACGCCGCCCGTCAGGTGCCAGCCCTTGTCACTGGCACTTCCCGGCGCGCCACCGCGCGAGGCGGCGGTCGCGGTGCGCAGAGTGCGCAGGCGCAGCGCAACCCGCTCGGCCGCCTCGCCACTCGGATACCGGCGCAGATACTCCTCGTACTCCGCTTTGGCGTGCGCAAGCTGGCCCGAGCGCTCGCGCGCCAGGCCAATGAGCTCCTGCACGCGGGCGCGATCTGGAAATTCCGGCTGGCGTTGCAACTTTGTCAGCAGGGTGATCGCCTTCGGATAGTCGCGCGCCGCCATGGACGCCCTGACCTGCGCCAGCATCGATTTGAGCGTTCCGGGATCCAACGGTGGATCGCTGCCGATGCGCTCGACGGCTGGCAGGGGAGCTTCGCTCGCCGTTGCGTTGGGGTCTGTGGTGACGGCATCGTCGCCGACGGCGACCCAGGCGCGCGGATAGTCGGGTAAAGCACGATTCAGCAGCCGCTCGGCGTCGGCGCGCCGATCGATCGGGCCGATCCGCAGCCGGTACCATTTCTCGCCGTCGATGATGGCCTCGGAGACGAACGCCGGAGCCTGCAACCGCTCGTGTGCGGTCTGCACGGCCTGGGGGTCGAAAGGCTTGGGCTGCGAGTCGAGATTGATCGCAAAGTTACTCACCGTATCGGTGGGTTGAGACAACAGGATCTTGCCGTGCCCAATCGCGCGATCGATCAACCGCATACGCAGGCCGCGCGGATCGACGCCCTGGGCTATTACGAAGCGCTCGCTCTTCTTGAAGTCGAACACGAGTGTGATTTGCCCCGGTACGTCGCCGTCCACGCGCACGGCCCTGACGATTCCCGCACCCCCCGAGACTGGCGGAAGCTCGCTGGCAATCTGGCTCCCCGGGAATACACCGCAGTCCCCGAGAGGCTGCAATTGCACCCGTACCTCCGCTCCTTCGCTGGCGGGAAGATGGGTTATATACCGGACCGAGCAGTTGAATTGAACCGTCAGATCGACCTGGTCTTCGTGATCCGTGACCTCCACGATATCGACGAAGCGTCCGGCGCTCGGCGCCGCCCCGATCTGCCCGACCGCGACACTCGTCAACAGGACACCGAGTGAAGCCATCGCTCGTAGTGCGGCGCCCCTAATGCTTGAACGTCGCATCAGTTACCCGATGATGCGGGCCCGGTATGCGTCGCGCGATCGTGTCCAACTTCGTGTCGTTATACAGATGACAGGCGCCAGTACAGTTGTGCAGCTCGCTCGCCGTGTAATTGACGCCCTTGACGATCTTGGGATGCGCCTCCGGCTTGAAGTCCTTCGCATGGCACCCGGCGCAGGTGCCCGCATTCGCCGCGGACTGATAGGGTATTCCGTCCGTATCGGTCGTATGACACGCGGCGCAGCCCAACGGGGCGCGATGGATGCCCGGATAGGCCACCGAGATGTGCGTGAAGCGGATGGCGCTCCAATCCGGATACGTATGACAGGTGGCGCAGTCCCGTTTCGTAACCATGTGGCCGGATGGAACCCCAACGGCACTCGAGTTGTTGTGGCAGCCAGCGCAGCCCGCCGTCAGGGTTGAATGATCGAGTTTCACCGGCGCCCAGGCGGTGGTGTTGTGGCAGCTGCCACACGGCATGGTGGTTCGAATGTGATTCCGTGGCATGCCGATCGCCCGCACTGCATTGTGGCAGGTGACGCACGACTGGGCCGCCATGATCCGCAGGGTCGCGTGATCGAAACGTGCCGGCATCCAGGCATTTGTGGTGTGGCAGCTGTCGCATCCGGCTTTCGTCGCGATATGCGCGGACGCCTTGCCCTTGGCGATAGTTCCGTTGTGGCAGGTCGCGCAGGCCCCGATGACCTGTGTGTGATCTACCTTGCTCACGGGCAGCCATGCTACGGCGGTGTGGCAGGACGCGCACGAATTGCTGGTCGCAATGTGTGTAGCTGGCTTCGTGCCGGCGACGGTTGCGGCTGTCGTCGTCGACGTGGTTTTCGCTACCGCTGGCGGCCGGACCGCGTGCTTGTCTCTGGAGGTGTGACACCCGGAGCCGCCGCAATCCTGCCCCGCGTGGTGGTTGGCGCTCGGCCGTACCCAGAGTTGTACCCCGGTGTTTGTTCTCCAGGTCATGCCGCGCTCGTGGCAGCTATCGCAGGCGTTGGCGCGTACCGGCGCGTGTTTCATCACCGTTCCGGCGAACGTCGTGAAGTTGGTCACCGAATGGCATTGCTCGCAGGCGATACTGCCCACGGGGATGTGACCGGTCGGACCCGTGGGCGGCTCGACCAGGGTGGGTGGGGCCATGTTCGCGAACGATAGTCCGTTGGCATGACACAGTGCGCACCCGCTGGTAATGCCGGTGTGTCCTGTCGCGCCCATTACGTAGGCACCGTAGTTGCCGGCCGTCGTGTGACACTGGGTGCAGGGCGCGTTAGTCGGAATGTGATTGGCAGGCTTGCTGCCGCTGGTGACGTTCGCTGCGAACGTCGGCGTTGATGTGTGGCAGCCGCCGCAATCGCCGGTAGTGGGGTGACTCTTGTCGAACGCAGTCGGTCTCGAGTCGGCTGCGGAGGTTGCCGTACTTGCGATCATCCCTTGATAAGGGGCGGTCTGGTGACAGGTCTGGCACGCCGGAACCGCGGCAACTATCGTGGTGTGCCCGGCAGTGGTCAGCGTCGGGCTGTTGATGTTGGCCGCGCCGATGTGGAAACCGCCCGAGCTGACATTACTGGTGGTGTGGCAGCCGGAACCGTTGCAGTCGAGGGCGCCGATCGGAATGTGGCCGCTCGAGAGCGTGGTGATCGTAATGTTGGCAAAAGTCGTCGCCACCGACGGGCCGTGGCAGCTGAGGCAATTCGTGACGCCCTGGTGTGTACCGGTGACTGAATAGAGAGCGTAGTTGCCGGCCGTCGTGTGGCACTGCGCGCACGCCGCGGTGGTCGGAATGTGATTCGCCGGTTTCGCCGAGCTCGTGACATCGGAGGAGAACGTCGGCGTCGTCGTATGGCAGCCGCCGCAATCGCCGCTCGTCGGGTGATTCTTATCGAACGCCGTCGGTCGTGAATCTCCAGCAGCGGCGGCCGAGCTAGCGAGCATCCCCTGGTAGGGTGCCGACTCGTGGCAGGTCTGGCACGCCGCCACAGCGGCAGCCACCGTCGTATGTCCCGCAACGGTCAGCGTCGGGCTGT
>JAQGOE010000277.1 GCA_028293725.1 Gammaproteobacteria bacterium
TCAGCGCGGGGTCGGCACCTTGTCCAGGATCTGGGCGATCAGCGCATCTGCAATCTGCGCGCGGCGCAATTCGTAGACCGGCGTGAAGAAGACACGATGACCTAACACCGCGGGAGCGACACTCCGAACGTCATCAGGGGTTAGATAATCGCGTCCTGAAAACCAGGCGACCACTCTCGCCGCGCGCGTCAAGGACATGATCCCGCGCGGACTGGCGCCGGCGAGAATGAGCTTACTCATATCCACGCCCTCCACCTGCACCCCAAACTTCTGTGGCGTCTGCGTCGCATCCCACAGGTCGAGCACATAGCGCTCCAGAGCTTCACTCGCACTAACGTTGAGTTGAATCTCCGCGCCTATGTGGTTGAGCTCTTTCCACGGCAGAATCTCGGGTCCCACGCGCTCGAGAAGCGCGTCAACATCGTGAAAATCCGGATTGAACACCAGGGCACGTCTCACGCTCACATCGGACGGCGTCGGCATGCGCAACTCGAACATAAAGCGATCGCGCGCAGCGGAGGCGAGCTCGAAGGTCTCCTCCTTCTCCACACGGTTACGGTCCGCAAATACGCTCATGAACGGAAATCGGTATTCGCGATTGAACGCCGATACCGTACGCTCGGCCATGGCTCGCAGGAGCAGTGACTGCACCTGCGGGCGAGCCCGGTTGATCTCGTTGAAGAAGAAAGTCGTGAGCCGCTGCTCATGACGCAACAGGGGGCCCGGTTCGATGCGCGGCTTGCCCGCGGCATCGACGTAGGTGTGATAAATGAGATCGCCGGGCATCAGGTCAACGGTGCCTTCGACTCGCTCGAAGTCTCCCCCTACAGCCCGGGCAAACGCGCGCAGAATTGTGGTCTTTCCCACGCCGACGTCGCCTTCGAGAAGCACGTGTCCGCGAGCAAACAGCGCGACATTGATGAGCCTGACGGTCTCCTGCTGACCCAGGATGGCCTTGCTCACCTCTTGCTCGAGGCGCAGCGCCCTGGAGCGCCAGTCGTGTAATTGCTCAGCAGACATCGTCATGCTAGCGCCTTCATCCATTTCAATCCCTCATCCGTGTCACCACGAGGCCGATACTCACAGCCTACCCAACCCTTGTATCCGAGGGCATCGACAGCGGCGAAGATAGTCGGATAAGCGATCTCGCCTTCATCCGGCTCCGCGCGCGTCGGTACCGCAGCGATTTGCACGTTGCCGATGACGGGCACGTAGCGCTTCAACTTCGTCAACACATCACCTTCGCTGACCGCGACGTGATAGACGTCGAACTGCAGCTTGATGTTGGGAAGCGCCAGTTCCTCGATCAATGACACCGCCTCAGTGACCGTCGAATAAAAGTAGCCAGGGTTGTCTCTTGGATTGAGAGGCTCGAGCAGCAGAGTTAGCTTACGCGCCGCGGCCTCGGCGGCAGCCGCGCGCAGATTTTCCGCGAACACAGCACGCGCGCGCTGTCGATCGGAAGCAGCAACGTTGCCCGCCATCACGTGAATCGCGCTCGCGCCGCAGTCGATGCAGTAGTCGATCGATTGGCGCATCGCAGTTTGGAAATCTCGCTCGCGGCCCGGCACCGCACCGAGGCCGCGCTCGCCGCGAGCGAAATCGCCCGGAGCGGTATTGATTCCCAATATCGTGAGTTCATGGCGCTTTGCCACAACCGCCACTTCTGCGGCGGGTACGTCATAGGGCCAGTGCATCTCAATGGCCCGAAAGCCCGCGAGGGCCGCAGCCTCGATTCGCCGCAGCAGAGGCCGGTCAGCCCAGAGCAGTCCCAGGTTGGCGGAGAAGCGAGGCAATACGGCGGCTCCTTGTGAAGGTCATTCTCGACGGCGGCGAGTGACAGATAGAGAGGCCGGCATTATGGATGGGTTCGGGGCAGATGCGCGTCCAGGAGGCGGACCGCTCATGTGACGGTCCGAATTCCGACGGCAGCGACGCATTTCCGGTACATACAGGGCCATTTTTGGCGCAGTGGATGCGGTTGCGCGCTGGCGCGCGAGTCCGTGCGTCCTGGGGGGTGCCGGTGCATTTGCGGGCGTCCTCGTTTTCAGCCCCCCTGTCGGGCTGGCGCATACTCATCCGTCCTTGGGTAAAGCAGGAGTCACCGGCATGCTCTATTCAATTCTCTGCTACGAATCCGAGACCCTGGCCGCGGGGCGGACCAAGCAGGAGGACGACGCGATGATGGTCAGGCTGGGGGGAGTCCTGCAGCAGCTGAAGACGGAGGGAAAACTCGGACCGGTGGCCCGGCTCATGCCGACTACCACGGCGACCCACATCCGCACCGGCAAGGACCCGGTGGTCGTCGACGGGCCCTTCGCCGAGACCAAAGAGCAGCTGCTCGGGTTCTACGTCGTCGACTGCCCCACTCTGGAGGAAGCCATCGCTGCCGCGAAGCTGCTGGGCCGCGAGAAAGCGCACGGAACGCTCGAGATTCGTCCGGTCGCGGTGTTCCATCCGGCGGACCTGACGAAATGACAGACATGGCCTGGATCAACGGGGCGCTGACCGCCGCACGTCCCCAGGTCCTCGGCGCCCTGTTGCGCTATTTCCGCGTTCTTGATGCTGCCGAAGACGCGTTTCAGGAAGCGTGCCTGCGAGCGATCAAGACCTGGCCGGTCAAAGGGCCGCCGCGCGACCCTGCCGCGTGGCTCATCTTCGTGGGTCGGAACTTCGCGCTGGATGAAGTCAGGCGTCGCAACAAGCAAACCGAGCTGCCTCCCGATGAGGAGCTCGTCAGCGATCCCGAGGATCCGCAGGAGGAACTGGCCGAGCGCCTCGACGCCTCTCACTACCGTGACGACATCCTGCGCCTGCTATTTGTCTGCTGTCATCCGGAACTGCCCGCAAGCCAACAGGTCGCCGTCGCCCTGCGGATCGTGTCAGGACTGACCGTAAAGGAAATCGCGCGTGCATTCCTTGTGAGCGAAAGCGCGATGGAGCAGCGAATCACGCGAGCGAAGGCCCGCATAACCGCGGCCGAGGTTCCCTTCGATACTCCCGGAGCACCGGAGCGTGCCGAGCGACTCGCCGCGGTCGCGACGATGATTTATCTCATCTTCAACGAGGGTTATTCAGCGAGCGGCGGCAACGCCCACGTGCGTGGATCACTGTGCGAGGAAGCCATCCGCCTGGGGCGTCTGCTGCTGCGCCTGTTTCCGAGCGAGCCCGAAATCATGGGTCTGCTGGCGTTGCTACTCCTCCAACACGCCCGCACCTCCGCCCGGCTCGACGCCGAGGGGGCCATCGTGTTGTTGGAGGATCAGGACCGGGCGCTGTGGGATCGCGAATTGATCGCCGAGGGGCTGGCGTTGGTTGAAAAGGCGCTGCGCCATGGGCGCGTCGGCGCCTACCAGGTTCAGGCGGCCATCGCCGCGGTCCACGCGCATGCGACACGCGCGGCCGACACCGATTGGGCGGAAATCGACCGGCTGTACCAGATACTCGAGACGGTGCAGCCTTCGCCCGTTGTCACGCTCAATCGGGCGGTCGCTGTCTCGAAGGTGAGCGGGCCGGCCGAGGCTTTGAAGATGATCGAGCCTTTGGCCGCCAAACTCGGCGGCTACTTCTATTTCTACGGACTGAAGGGGGCGCTGCTGACGCAGTTAGGTCGCAACGAGGAGGCGCGCGTCGACTTCGACCGGGCGATCTCCCTGGCCAACACCGCCGCGGAAGCCGCGCACATACGTCTGCATCTGGATCGCCTGCAGAAAGACAGCGAGCCCAAGGAACGCGCGTGAATGGGGGCGCCTGGAGCGGATGCCTGCGACCGCGCTCGTCGCCGGCCCACTTGGGCCACTGCCTCCCTAGAACTTCACCGCGTCGGTATTACCTCCACACAAAACAACACCAACACGCTCGCCGGCCGCGGGTCGATAAGCCCCGCTGAGAAGCGCTGCGAGCGCCGTGGCCCCGCCGGGCTCGGATGCAACTTTCATGACACGCCAAAGCGTGCGCTGCGCCTCGCGGATGGCGTCGTCTTCTACGAGCACGGCCTGCTCGACGTACTTCTGGGCCAAAGGAAACATGAGCTGGCCGACCTGACGGGGCGCGAGAGACTCGGCGGCGATTCCGCCTGCCTCTGCATCGACGGGCCGTCCCGCCTCGCGCGCGCGATAGAGCGTCGGGGCGGTTCGAGGCTCGACAGCCACGAGTCGAACTCGTCCAGCAAACCAAGCCGCCATCCCGCCGATAAGGCCCCCGCCGCCGACGGCAACAAGGAGAGTGTCCAACCCTTCGCACTCTGTCGCTGACTCGTCGCGCCGTGCCACTGTCTCCTCACGGCGAGCCGGCGCAAGCTCCGGTCGGCTCGCAACTCCAGCGCACTGCCGCTCGATTTCCAGCCCCACCGTCCCCTGCCCCAGCAGCGTCTCCGGCTGGTCGAAGGCATGAATCTCCATGGCCCCTGACGCTGCCGCAAACTCCCGGCTGGCTGCCAGCGCATCTGCGTACCGCTCGCCCGCGATCACCAGGTCCGCCCCGAGCTCCCGGATGCGGTCCCGCTTCGTCGCCGCAGATACGTTCGGCACGAAGATCCTAGCCGGCACCCCCAGCTTGTGGGCCGCAAACGCCACCGCGAGTCCATGGTTGCCACCGGAGGCAGCGACGACGCCGGCGGCCGGAACCGGCCGCGAAAGCAAACTTGCCAGCGCGCCGCGCGGCTTGAATGACCCGGTGTGCTGAAGCAACTCGAGCTTGAAAACGATGGGGCGCCCTTCGAGCGCAAAGTCCGCCGCGTCGACTTCGATTACGGGGGTCCGCCGCACATGAGGCCGGATCAGCTCATAGGTCGCGGCGATGGTCTCTCGATTGACGGCTGTTTCCATTAGAAAGATGGGCTGCGGCCCGGCGGTACTTCCCGGTAAGCTCACTTTATCTTACCCGCGGGTGCGGCGCCTCACCGAGGAGGAGGCTGCATGAGGTCCATAAATGAATAGCGTGCTGAGTGCCTTCCTCCTGACGTTCGCGGGTTTGTTCCCGATCGTGAATCCCATCGAGGCGGCGCCGTTCTTTCTCGGCCTCACCGCCGGGATGTCATCAGCGGAGCGCACCATGCTGGCGCGCAAGGCCGCGATCAACGGGTTCGCGTTGCTGTTGGGATCGATGGTCCTCGGCCCGTGGCTGCTCGAATTCTTTGGCATCGAGTTGCCGGTCATGCGCATCGCCGGCGGGCTGGTCGTGACAGCACTCGGATGGAAGCTGCTCTCGCAGGAGAGTTGGTCGGACCACGGCTCGAGCGGCATGCAGCCTGGCGTCGAGCGTAAGGTGGGCAGTTTTTATCCGCTCACCATGCCCCTCACGGTGGGCCCCGGATCCATGTCAGTTGCGATCACCATCGGCAGCCGCAAACCCGCAACCGAGTCGCATCTGACTGACATGGCGCTACACGCCGTGGGTGCGTTCGCCGGTGTCGTTGCGATCGCAATCACGATCTACATCGCGTATCGCTTCGCGGAAACCTTCGCCCGAGTGCTCGGCGCCACGGGGCTCGAGGTACTGGTGCGTTTGTCCGCATTCATCCTGATGTGTATTGGGATCGAGATCGTGTGGAACGGCTACAGCGCACTCATTGCGACGACGCATTGACGGCAGCGGCAACGCGTCGTCGCGATGTTAGCCAACAGCGCCGCCAGGCGCGGCTGCGCTACTGCAAATGACAGTCGGATGACGATGACAGCTTCATGAAAGGTTCGCCGCGGTAAACCTACAGGGACGCGCGGCGTTGGATCTCCTGCGGGCGGCAGAGAGCGCCCGGGGCGGGGGGCTGACGATATTCTGTGATACTCGTCGTTCACCAGCCAGTCAGCTTCGGCGGACAATACTTGCTCGTCCGCTCGGGCGACCTTTCGAGTCAGTCAATCCATAACGTTGGGAGTTGCGTCCATGAAGTTGAAATCACGGCTGTTGCTTTCAGGCTTGCTGTTGGTAGCGATGCCGTTCGCGGCAAACGCCGACATGCCGGGCAAGCACCCGGCCTACCTGCACGCTCTGTCAGATCTGCGTGCCGCTCGCTGGATGCTCGAGCACCGTCCCGGCGATGCTGCGGTGAGCGCGCAGGAAGACGTCGCTATCACCGAAATCGACAAGGCGATCGGTGAGATCAAGAAGGCGTCCATCGACGACGGCAAGGACATCCACGACCATCCGCCGATGGAGGGAGCCAACGACCGTCCGGGACGCCTCCACAAGGCCGTCGAGCTACTGCGCAAGGTTCACGGCGACGTGGCCCGCGAAGAGGACGACCCGTTCACTCGTGGCCTGCGTGACCGCGCCATCGCGCACATCGACGAAGCGCTGCACGCTACCGAGCACGCCATCGGCGACGTGAAGACCGGCCGCTAACGCCAGATAAGCGGCGCACCCGATACGGGCAGCCAACGCCGAACAGGTGCCGCTCACGCGCCGCTATTGTCCGATAGGCGGCGCTGGCGCGCCGCTGGCCCCTACATCGATAGGGATAGTGTGTGCCCGGTTCGCCGGGCGCACACTATGGCGGATGACGACCGCCGCCGGCCACCCGTCCCCTGCGACGAAAATCCCGACCTACACCGCGTGGGTTCTGTTTCTCTTCACCCTGGTCTCGACCTTCGGCTTCGTGGACCGGATCATCGTCCAGGTGCTCGTACAGCCCATCAAGGCCGAGCTGCATGTCTCCGATGCCCGTATGGGACTGCTGGGCGGCCTGACTTTCGCGGTGCTCTATGCGGCGCTGAGCATTCCTATCGCGCGCATTGCCGAGCGCAAGAACCGCATAGCCATCATTTCCATCAGTACGGCGCTCTGGTCGCTGGCCACGGCAGTTTCCGGACTCGCCAGTAACTTCGCGCACCTGCTCATCGCGCGCGTCGGAGTCGGAATCGGTGAAGCGGGCGGCTCCCCGGCAACGGTCTCCGTCATCGCCGACTACTTTCCCCGTCAACGGCGCGCTTCCGCGATGGCCATCTACGGCCTCGCCGTCCCTCTCGGCGCATTCACAGGCGGCACGGCAGGCGGGTATATCGCTCTCCACTGGGGCTGGCGCGCAGCGTTTCTGATCGTCGGCCTTCCGGGTGCTCTGCTTGCACTAGTGCAATGGCTGACGTTGCGCGAGCCGCGGCGGGGCCAGAACGACCCGGGTATTGACGTAAGCAACACGCCACCCTTCTCAGCCGTCCTGCAACGCTTCAGAGATCGGCCTGCGCTCATTCATGTCGTGCTCGGGGCTATGGTCTCCACGGTGGCCGGCTACGGATTGAGTTACTTCGTAGCGGCCTACTTGTCGCGCCATTACGGACTGAATTACGCGCAGGCGGGATTTCGCGTCGGACTGATCTCGAGCGTCCCGGCTGCCCTGAGCATCATGGCCGGCGGCTTTCTGAGCGACTGGGCGGGTCGTCGTGGTGCGTATTGGTATGCGTTGATACCTGCCCTGGGGTCCATTTTGTGCGCACCCTTCTACATCGCGGCTTTCCGCTCCAGCACGGTGGACATGGCGACGGCCTTTCTTGCTGTCAGCGCACTGTGCCAGTACGCCTACATTCCCGCGGTCGCTGCGATCGTACAAAACATGATGGAGCCGCGCATGCGCGCGTCCGCAGTAGCAGTGACCGGTCTTATCTACACGCTGGTCGGCCAGGGGATGGGGCCGCTGCTGGTCGGCGCATTGAGCGACCACTTTACGCGCAGAGCATTCGCCGGCGACTTCGACTACGTCTGTAACGCAGATGCTGGAGTTGTCGCGGTAGCGTGCGGGCAAGCGAGTTCAACCGGACTGCAAAACGCACTGGTGTTGTGGGCGCTACTTTATCTGTGGTCCGGCGTTCATTTGGCGCTAGGCGCCCGCACGCTGGGGCGGGACCTCGCTCGATAGCTCTACGGTAACCCGAACGCCAACAACACATTCCCCGGTCGTCCCACCAGCCCGCCTGACCCCGAGCTCACATACACCATCCCATCCACGACGATCGGCCCCGCGCTATCCATGCTGCCGCCGCGGGCTTTGACGCCATTGACCGTATCGAAATCGCGGTTCGTGTCGAAGGTCCACAGGACCGAGCCGTCTTTGCTCGAGTAGGCGCGCAACCCGCCGTCCATACCGCCATTCAACACCGCGCCCGGAATCGCCGTAAGCGGCCCACCCTGCCCGGCACTGCAGCCGCGCCCGGATCCGCAGAGCTTCGCCAAGGGCGGCTTCTCCCAGAGAGGCTCTCCACCGGAAAGTGACAGCGCCCGCATGCCGCCGGGAGTCGGTGTCAGAAGATCGGCAACACCAACATAGACGTGCTCGGGGTCGATCGCGACACCCCACTGCCCACCCAGGCCGCTGCCCTGACCGAAACGATACTGCCAGACGGCGGCGCCCTCTTGTGCAGGGTCGAGCGCCCAGGCAATGCCTGACTTCTGCGGAAGTACCAACAGATCACGGTCACCTACGTGGACCAGCGCCGGCGGCGCCGACAAGTCGAAGTCCGGTCCCAGCGCGGACGGACACGCGGAATTCGCGCCGTTGTTCTGTTGACATCCCAATGACCAGTTGTCATCGGGTGTCAGCTGTCGCGACCATTTCAGGGCGCCGGTGTTTATATCCAGCGCTAGAACCGCGTCTGTAGTGGCCTGCACCGGGTCCGCATAGCCGTTGCCGGTGGCAACGTAAACGAGCCGTCGCTTGCTGTCGATTGTTGGTACCGACCAGATACCGCCGCCGGCGGGTCCGTACGCGGGAGTGCCGTCCTGGCTCGCCGGACGCGGCGAGCTCTCGCGCACAGTGTAGGTTTTCCAGATGAGATTGCCGGTGCTGGCGTCAAGCGCCGAAACACTGCCGCGGAATGTGCAGCAGGAGTATCCGGCGAAGCCTCCCATGGCCTCTTCATTCAAGCCCTGCACGGGTACGAACACCCGGGTGCCATCGAAAGCCAGAGAGCCGGTAATCGCAGCGGAAGCGTGCGTGTCGACCTTGCGTACCCAGATCTCCCGGCCCGTCTGCGCATCCACGGCATACGCATTGGCCTTGCGATCGCCGAAATACAACGCCAGACCGGGATTTCCGGATGCGTCACGGTAATGGCCCACTACAACCGCGGTGGGAATGCCCGCCTGTGCCTTGTAGGTCCAGTAGCGGCAACCCGTGTGCGGGTTGAGCGCATAGACGTGTCCGTTTTCGCTCGGCGCGAACAGCCTTCCACCGACGACCGTCGGCTGCGGTCGTGCGGTCATGGCGTTCGAAAAGCCAAACGCCCATTTGAGCTGGAGTCGGGGCAGGTCCGCGGCTGTCAGCTTTCCCTGTGCCTTGGGTTGGAAGCGGGTGTTGGCGGGTCCGTTGCCCCAGCCATTCCAGCTTGGGCTGGCCTGTGGATCGCCCATGACCAACTGCTCGGTGCACAGATTGGTCTCGATGTCCTCCGCAGCGGCGATGGCGGGCCCGAAATCGCGGCCGTTCACGGTCTCACCGCTGGCTGCCTGCTGCGCCGCCGGCGGCGCACCCCACGACAGGCGCGGAGCACAGATCGAGCCCACGAGAGCCAGAACGATGACACACACACTGCCGAACCGATTCACCAGCTCATTTTCTCGACTCACCAGCTCATTTCCTCGACCAAGGCGCCCATTTTGGCGAAAGCACAGATGCTCGGGCTCGACAACATCTCTTCAGACCGGGTAGCGGACAGCGGCCACGGGGCCTCACAATAGCTGTCTCAAGCATTCGCAGGGGGAGAGGCTATTGGAGCCGATCATTTCGGTCTCGCAACTCACGAAGACCTATAAATCCGGGTTCCAGGCGCTCAAGACCGTGGACCTCGAGATCCGGCGTGGCGAGATTTTCGCGCTGCTCGGCCCGAACGGCGCCGGCAAGACCACCCTGATCAGCATCATCTGCGGCCTCGTCAACCCGACCAGCGGTGTCGTCAAGGCCGACGGCCACGACATCATCCGCGACTTCCGCGCGGCCCGCGCGAAGATAGGTCTCGTGCCGCAAGAACTCTCTACGGATATGTTCGAGACGGTGTGGGACACGGTGAGCTTCAGCCGCGGGTTGTTCGGTAAAGCACCCAACCCTTCTTATGTCGAGAAGGTGTTGCGCGACCTGTCGCTGTGGGACAAGAAGGACACCAAGATCAGGGCGCTTTCCGGCGGCATGAAGCGCCGCGTGATGATCGCGAAGGCGCTGTCACACGAGCCGCAGATCCTGTTCCTCGATGAGCCCACCGCGGGGGTCGATGTGGAGCTCCGCAGAGCCATGTGGGAGATGGTCCGCTCGCTGCGCGAGAATGGCGTGACCATCATTCTCACCACTCACTATATCGAGGAGGCGGAGGAGATGGCGGACCGGATCGGTGTCATCAACAAGGGCGAGCTCATTCTCGTCGAGAACAAGGCCGCATTGATGGCGAAGCTCGGTGAGAAGAAGCTCACACTTCATCTGAAGCGGCCGCTCACGGCGCTGCCGTCCCAGCTCGCCGATCCGCAGCTGACACTCTCGCCCGAGGGCAACGAGCTCGTCTACACCTTCGACGCGCAGAGCGACCGAACCGGTATCGATGTGCTTTTGCGGCGCCTCGCCGAGCACAACATCGACTTCAAGGACCTGCAGACGAGCGAGAGTTCCCTGGAGGAGATCTTCGTGAATCTCGTGAGGTCGAGCTCTTGAACGTCCACGCCATTCGCGCGATCTACGGGTTCGAGCTGGCACGCACCTGGCGCACGCTCATGCAGAGCATCGCGGCCCCGGTGATCTCGACTTCTCTTTATTTCATCGTCTTCGGCGGAGCGATCGGTTCGCGCATGGTCGCCATAGATGGGGTGAGCTACGGTGCCTTCATCGTACCGGGGCTCATCATGCTGTCCGTTCTCACGGAGAGCGTTGCCAACGGCGCCTTCGGCATCTATATGCCGAGATTCTCCGGGACCATCTACGAGCCCCTCTCGGCACCCATCGCCGTGCCCGAGATCGTCATCGGTTATGTCGGGGCCGCGGCGACGAAGTCCGTCATCCTCGGCACCATCATTCTGTGCACGGCGCGGCTGTTCGTCTCATTCTCCGTGGCTCACCCGCTGTGGATGATGGTTTTCCTGGTACTGACATCGGTCACTTTCAGCTTCTTCGGGTTCCTGATCGGCCTGTGGGCCGACGGGTGGGAGAAACTGCAGATCGCACCGATGTTGATCGTGACGCCGCTGACGTTCCTGGGGGGCAGCTTTTATTCGATCAGCATGTTGCCGCCGGTGTGGCAGAAAGTTGCCTTGTTCAATCCGGTGGTCTACCTGGTGAGCGCCTTTCGCTGGAGCTTCTACAGCGTTTCCGACGTCAACGTCGCGGTTAGCTTCGGCATGACGATCGTATTCCTGGTGTTGTGTATGCTCGTCGTGCGGTGGATCTTCCGCACGGGGTACAACATCAAAGCCTGAGGGCGTGTCAGTCGCTGTACGCGGCGTCGGTCGCGTTTGGGCGGCATCAGCCCCGTTGTGCAAAGAAGGCGGCGAGGGTCGCCGCCGCGGTCGTCAAATGCCCACGCAGGATCTCCACCGCTCGCGGGCAATCGCGCGCCCGGGCCGCCGCCAACATGCCCCGGTGATCCTCCTGGGACAGGTGCTCGCGGCCTTTGGCAGCGAGGTGAAAGCGCAGATACCGGTCGAAGGAAGACAACTGGCTCTCTGTCAGGGCGAGCAGCTTCGGGTGAGGCGCCGCTTCGTACAGGGTCATGTGAAAGCGGCGATTCAACTCGCCCATGCGGCCGGGGTCCACTTGCGCATCCATGTCATCCAGCAGATCGGCGGCTCGTGCGAATTCGACCTCCGTGAGATTAGGAATCGACAGAGTGAGCGCGGCCGGCTCCAGCGCCATCCGGATCGCGTAGGTGTCGGCTGCATCGGCCGCGGAGATCTCGGTAACGACGGCGCCCTTGTGGGGCACGAAGTCCAGCAGCGCCTGCGCTTCCAACTGCCGGAGCGCTTCACGGACCGGCATCCGGCTCACCCCGAAGGCGGCGGCGAGGTCTTCCTGTCGTAAGGGAGTACCGCCGGCGAGACGGCCCGACAGGATCGCCGCACGCAAGGTGGCCTCCACGAAAGCAGTGGCCGTGCGGTGCCGACCGCCCGCTTCCGCGATCACCGCGGTAAGCTCAGTCAGACTAGTCATCCAATATCCAATTGAACATTGGATCCAA
>JAQGOE010000050.1 GCA_028293725.1 Gammaproteobacteria bacterium
GCAACGAGCCCTCAGGCCAGAGGCCCGAAGGGCCGAACGGCGCTGGCAAGCCGCCGGTGAATCAGCAGCCTGCGGCGAACGCTGCTGCGAAGAATGGTGGAGCGAGTGGCGCGCCTGGTGGAGGTAATCTACACGCGAACGGTGGGCCTAATGGCAATGGACCTAACGGTAATGGGGCGCCGGGTAATGGCGCCAACGCCCACAATGGCACACCTGCTAACGGTACCAACGGCGGTGCGAATGTGCACAGCGGTGGCGCCGGTAACGGTACCAACAACGGCGCGAATGCCCATAACGGTGGCGCCGGTAACGGTACCAACAGCGGTGCGAATGCTCATAACGGCGGGCCTGGTAACGGCCCCAACAACGGCGCGAACGCTCACAACGGTGGCGCCGGCAACGGTGCCAACAACGGCGCGAGCGCACACAATGGCGGCCCCAGCAACGGCGCTAACAGTGGCAATCCGGCGATGAAGCACCAGGACGCCAACAAGAAGCCCCCGCAGGTGGCGGCTAACAAGGCCCCGCCGAAAGCGCAGAACAAGAACGAGAAGAAGCCTTCTGGCAAGAAGGATCAGAAGAAGGAGCACGAGGCGGAGGCCGGCAAGTAGGCTAACCGCGAGTTAAACCGGCAGCGCCCGTGCTCGATGATGGAGCACGGGCGCTGCTGCCCGGCGCGGCTGGTGCGGCTGGCGCGGTTGCCTTGTGCGGCTGCCTGGTGCGCCCTTGATGCCGCGGGTCTGAGCGCTCGACGCCCTGTCAGCGTTGGGGCGCACAGGGCGCGCTGACGGCGTCACGCCGCCTGTCAGTCAGCCGCTAACTCCGCGACGATCGCTTCCCGCAAGGTCTCGGGGACGACCGGTTTCTGCAGCAGTTTGAAACCGCGCTCACTGGCTTCGCGCAAGGTTGCCGAAGTCGTCTCTCCAGTGATGATCAGCACCGGGAATCTGCCAAATTGCTGGCGCATGCGCGTGGCCAACTCGGCGCCGTGCTCTCCTTTGCCCAACCGCAAGTCGGTAATCAGCAGATCGGGCTTGCCGCGTTCGCGGAAGATCTTCTCCGCACCGGCGACAGAGTCCGTGGTGAATGACTCCATTCCCCACGCGGCGAGCAGATGCCCCATGCTCTTGAGAATGTCCATCTCGTCGTCGACGAGGCAGACACGCACGCCTTTCAACGAGACGTCGGCGCGTGCCTCCGGGTTAACTTCGCTGGGCTCGCTCGTGGCGCCCACCGCGGGAAACCCGACCCGGAAACAAGTGCCATCTCCCGGTTCCGAGTGCACCGAAACCTGCGCCCCGCTGAGCTCGCACAACCGTTGGACGATCGTGAGTCCCAGCCCGACCCCCTTGCTCCGGTCGCGGCCCGGGTTATCGAGCTGATAGAACTCTTCGAAGATCCGGGCGTGCTCGCTGGGCGGAATACCCTTGCCGGTATCCTTTATAGTCAGAACCACCGGGCGCTCGGTGGTGCTGCCATCGAACATCACACTGACTTTGACACCACCGCGCTCAGTGTATTTGAGTGCATTGTCGAGCAGGTTGCGCGCAATGCGGGCGATGGCGAGAGGGTCGCCGATGGTCTGCACAGGCTCGATGTTGACTGTCAACGTCAGGCCCTGTGCCGCCACAGCGCGCTCGAATTCGGCGCACACGCTGCCGATGACCTTGTCCAACGAGAGTGTGCGGCGCTCCAGGGCGTAGTGACCCGCGGACAGCCGTGACAGATCCAGCAGTCCATGCAACAGGCTGCCCAGTGAACGTACGATCTGGTCGATGTTGGTGGCAACTTCGCAGAGCACCTCGGGCGCCGGATTCGCCGCCAGGACGGCTGTGTAAACGGAAAGGGCGTGCAGGGGTTGCCGCAAATCGTGGCTCGCGGCAGCCAGTACGCGAGCGCGCGCCTGCGCCGACTGTTCCGCGGCTCCCATGGCGGCGCGCACTTCAATGTTTCGCTGCTCCAGGTCGCGGATCAGGCGGTCGCGCTCGTTGCGGATCATGACAGAGCGGAGCAACAGACGGTCGCAGTCCGCCGCCGCGAGAATGATCACTACACAGTACAAAACCATCAACCCGCCCAGGGCAATAGCCTGGCTCTGATGCAGAATCATCCACGTGGCGCACGCGGGGATGAGCATCGACAGTGCATAGGCGGCGACGATGTAGCGTGAGGACTGCGATACGACGACTCCCGCTGCCGGCATCGCGAACAGGATTGATCCGAGCAGGGCCTGATCGAGGATCGGGAGGCTGGGTAGGAAGAAGATCGAGCCAACACCCACGGCTCCGCCAGCTGCAACGGCGAGCAGCATGAATATCAGGTGTGTGCGTCCGGGGTTGATCGTCGAGGCGCGGCGTAAAACGCTGGTCGCGTATCGGGCGCGTGCGGCCTCGACTCCAATCGTCAACGCTCCCCAGCCGAGGAACAGTTTCGCGGGGATGTAGGGATACATGAAGAGCGCCATGCCGAAGACCAGCGCCGTCTCGACCCACGGCATGCGGCGCAAGGCGCGGGCGTGGAGGCCCAGAAGCTCGATCAGGATCTCGCGGTCGGGGGGCGGCAGAATCGTGTCGCCCCAGGTGTCTACGGGGGTGACCGCTTTGGGACGTTCGGACACGGGACCCGTTGGCATCAGTCAGGGCCCGCGATCTGTCAGGGAGCCAGCGGTCCGTTCAACAGGCGCCACTGACTGCCCTTGATCACGGCTTCGGTGCGGTTGCGCACGCCGAGGGCTTGAAAGAGGAGGGCTATGTGCTCTTTCACGGTGTGTTCCGAAAGGCTCAATTCCCGCGCGATGAGTTTCGTCGGCAGTCCCCTGCTCAGGCAATGGAGAACCTCCCACTGCCGGGCGGTGAGCGTCGGTCGTTCCGGCTCTTCGTCGACGGCGTTGATGATCTGCTCGGGAAGATACACCGTTCCCTTCAATACGTGCTGTAGCGCTTGGGTGAGGACGTCCGGACCGAGGCTCTTGGGGATGAAGCTCATGGCGCCGCAATCGAGGCATGCCCGGATGGTGGCACTGTCGTCGGCGCTCGAAACCACCACGACGGCGGCCTGTGGTGCGGTCTCCTTGAGGCTGGTAATAGCCGTGAGGCCGCTCTCGTTCTTCAGCGACAGGTCGAGCAGGCATAACTCCAGATCCGGATGCTCCTGGGCGAGTGCGATTCCGGCCGCGATGGTGGCCGCCTCCAGGGTGGTCGCGTCACGGCAGATCGTGGTGAGCAGCATGCGAAGCCCCGCGCGAAACAGCGCGTGGTCGTCTACGAGCAGTATTTTCATGGTGGGCCCCGGGAACACGCCCCTTTTGTAGTGACATTGTCCTGCATTCCGGGTCCGTCCGGGATCGGCTCGGGGGCGAATTCGACCCCCTCTTACGTGGGGTTGCCATCCGGGGTCTGGCGGCGGCGTTCGGGTGGCCTTGGTAGCACCCCGGTCGCCCGGGGGTGCACGCCTGCGCGGTCTGTGCGTGCGCAATTTTGCGTGAGTTGTGTGAGTTAGATGAGCTCAGTCGCTGCGACCCGAGCAGCGGCCGGCGTGTCGCCAATTTGCGAACGCTGCGGTGTCCGCTGTCACGGGCCGCGGTGTTTGAATCGGCCCGCCTGTGTCACCAGTCGCGGTTTTCTGCATGGGCGTGACAACTTGCGTCACTCGCGCGCAAATCGCGCGGTGATTGGGAACGTCAACGTCATCCGGTCTGAAAACAGAATGCGTACATTTCCGTCATGAATTTTAGCTTTCTACGCGTAGGGTCGGCGGTTGGCGACAGTTACGTTGGTCGCACGCGACCACTTATGCTCGCGGTGGCATGTGGATTGCACCCTGTGCGCGATGGAGTGAGTGCGCGCGACCGCTCGAATGCGCGACGACTGGAACGCACGACGGTGTTGGCCCGAGGAGAGTTGTCACATTATGAATACATCGTTGGTCCGCAGTGGATTGCTCGTCGCCTGCATGGCATTTGCGATCAGCGCGTGCGGGGGCGGCAGCGGCGACAGCGCTGGCCTGTCGACGACGTCCGGAACTGGCATGACCAGTGGCTCAGGTAGCACGGGTACCTCGGGCGGCTCCGCAGGCTCGGGCAGCACCGGTGGTTCAGGTAGCACAGGTACCTCGGGTGGCTCTACGGGTACTGGCGGGTCCACGGGCACGGGCGGTGGCTCGACTTCTGGCGGTTCCGGCACCACGACGCCCCCCGTGATGGCCAAGAGCGCCAAGCGCGGCATCGCCTACGATCTCTCCGACCCGGCCGATTTGCAGGTGCTCTCGTCCGGCGTGAGCTGGTGGTACAACTGGAGCCCGCAACCTAACACCGGCGTGCCGTCGGAGTACCTCACGCAATACCAGATGGATTTCTATCCGATGATCTGGGGCGCGAATTACAACGTCAATTCGGTCGAGACCTACCTGCAGGCGAACCCGAAGATCAAATACCTGCTGGTGATGAACGAGCCCAATCTCACCAGCCAGTCGAACCTAACACCGCAACAGGCCGCCGCCCTCTGGCCCGACTTCGAGGCCATCTCGGCCAAGACCGGCGTGAAGATCGTAGGGCCCGCCATCACCTGGGGCACGATGGCCAACTACACCGATCCGGTGCAGTGGCTCGACGCGTTCTATGCCGCCTACGAGGCGGCCAACAACAACCAGCCGCCGCAGATCGACTACATCGCCTTTCACTGGTACGACTACGGCCTTTCAGGCCAACTCGACCGGCTGACGAAGTACGGCAAGCCATTCTGGGTCACCGAGTTCGCCAACTGGCACTCACAGACCGACGGCGCGCAGATCACGACCCTCGCCGAGCAGGAAGCACAGATGAAGGACATGGTCGCGACATGTGAGTCGCGCTCAGATGTCTTCCGTTACGCGTGGTTCACGGGCCGCGTCAACCCCGATCCCCACTTCAGCAGCATTCTGGCTGCGTCGGGTCAGTTGACAGGCCTCGGGCAGCTTTACCTGACGCTGCCGTACACAACTGCCTACACAGCCCCCTAGACAACCCCTGCCGGCGCGCGAGTTCCGGACCCCGCGCCCCGGCGATTCCTCGATCCAATACGGTCCATCGGGGACCGGGCCTTATGGAAGTAAAATCGCTATGAAAAATGCACAGCAATCGAGTGCCCTGGTATGGCTGCTGACGGCAGCGCTTTGTCTCGCGGGATGTGGGGGTAGCAGCAACAATGGCACCACTGCCTCAACCTCAGGCACGCAGACGTCGGGTAGTACCAGCGGCTCGGGAAGCACTTCAGGCTCTGGGAGCACGGGCACTGGCACCGGCGGAACTGGAACGGGCACAGGCGGGACCGGTACTGGTAGCGGTGGCACCGGGACGGGTGGCACAGGAACCGGCACTGGCGGGACGGGCACAGGCGGCTCCGGCTCCGGCGGCACCACAACTCCCCCGACAGGCTCCCCCACCATCACAACCCAGCCCGCCCCCCAAACCGTAGTGGTAGGCCAACACGCACTATTCAACGTCGTCGCCACCGGCGCGACCAGCTACCAGTGGTCGAAAAACGGCACCGCCATCAGCGGCGCAACCAACGCGACCTATTACACACTCGCGCTCGCCGCCGGCGACGCCGGAGACTCCTTCACCGTCGCCGTCTCGAACGCCGCCGGTTCCGTGACCTCGAAAGGCGCGACGGTAAGCATCAATCCCAACACCGATGGCAGTCCGCCAGGGTCCTTCTGGGGTAACGCCGCATCACTTCCCGCAGCGACGAACGTCATGACCTTGAGCATCGTCAACGCGACGAACGGCGCCTACCCAGATAGCCAGGTCTTCTGGAGCGTCAAGGGAAAGACCAGCACCGGTGTGCAGGTCGACGAAACCCACTCCATCGCCGAGGCCCCAACCTACGACATGCCGGCCATCCAGTCCGCCCGCATGTATTTCTATATCGCCCCGGACGTGACCAGCATCGGCCAGTCAAACACGAGCTATTTCGACTTCATAGAATTCAACATCGG
>JAQGOE010000296.1 GCA_028293725.1 Gammaproteobacteria bacterium
GACAGATCATCCTGGAAATGCACGTTGCGCAGCGTGCCGGGCGGAAGACCTCCGATATCGGTCAAGGCGAGGTCGTGAGTGCTGACGAGGCCGATCGCGCCCGCCGCCACGAAAGCGTGCACGATCCCTTCGGCGCCGGTGAGCCGGTCCTTGGAGTTGGTTCCCTGCAGGAGCTCGTCCAGCAGAAACAGCAGCGACGGTCCCTGATCCAACAGGCCGTAAATCTCGCGCAGGCGAGTGATTTCAGCGTAGAACCGCGAGCTGCCCTCATGGAGCGAGTCGTTCACACGGATGCTGGCGCCGACCTGCAGAGGCGTGAGACGTAGCGTCCGCGCGCGTACGGGCGCGCCGGCCATCGCCAGCACGGTATTGATTCCCACTGTTCGCAGCAGAGTGCTCTTGCCGGACATGTTCGAGCCGCTCACGAGGAGCATGCGCGTCGTCCCCTCGATGCTCAGACTGTTGCGAACACACTTCGCCGCGGGAATCAAAGGATGACCGAGCTCCGCGGCGGCAAACACCGCCGCTCCCGCGACGAACTCCGGAAACGGATCCGCGGGATGCTCATAACTATAACCGGCCAGCGATGAGAGCGCCTCGAACTCGCCCAGCGCGTCCACCCATTCTCGAATGACCTTGCCGTGCGTGCCGCGCCAGCGCTCGGCCGCGAGGGCGACATGCAGGGAGTAGAGCAACGGCACATCCAGCAAGCGCAAGATCGGATTGTTACGCGCATCGGCGAAGTCGATGACCCTCGCAAGACGCGCGATGGTCGCGGAAGCCGGGAGCGTGTGTGAGGACAGTCTGCGCACCAGGTCTTTCAAGGCCGGCGCGGCAAACTCGTTGCGCTCGATCCGCAGCAGCAGCGCCGTAAACAGCTTCAAATCCCGGAACGCGCTTTTCGTCCCATAGATGGCGTCGCTCAGAGCGCGCTTCACGAAGTAGGCCACCGCGGATTCCAGCAGCACGACGAGTATGAACGGCGTCGCGAACCCTTTGTAATGCCACACCAGGGCGGCCGCGAGCGCCGCAGCGGGCAGCAACAGCGCGACCCCAAGAAGCCAATATTGCGACAACTGGTTGGGGGCTTCGGCCCAGGCCAACAGGGAGTCCGGATTCACTCCGACTTGCGAGTCCTCGCCGAGGACTGCCATCTCCTCTCTCAGGTCGAGTCGCTCACGCAGATCCGCGACGCACGCATGCCGCTCCTGAATACTGGTGAGCGGGGCGGGAGCCAGCAGCCAACGCGCCAGCGTGTCCTCTCCCATGCGGGTGCGCGCCACCGAGAGAAGCTCGAACAGACTTCCCTCGCCGAACAGATCGAGGTCTGCCGCATAAATGTGGTCGGTTGCGCCGAAGCGCTCACCCCGCTGTCCCAACCCTATCCACCGGTCCTCGAGGCGTGCGACGCCATGCCGGTAATAATCCACCGCCCGTTGGGCACTCACCCGCCTGCGGCGCACAAAGGAGTGATAGAGCACCAACGCGACGAAAGCGGCCACCGGCACCAACAGCCAGACTGGCGCGAAGGCCCGCTCGAACAGCACAGCCCATGCAACGAGCAACGCCACGACACCAAGTGCCAGCCGCAAGGTGCCGATGCGCTGGTGTGCCTTCGTGAGACGGGCCACAGCGGCTTCGCGAGCCGCCAACCGACGGCCGTATTCTTCGGAAACAGACATGGAAGACATCATCGCACGGCTGGCAGCCCGCGAGTGACAGGCGTGGGCCTTATGCAGGATCGAATGCAGAGCAAACGCGGTCGAGAATGAAACGAA
This sequence comes from Gammaproteobacteria bacterium, assembly GCA_028293725.1. Next base: position 1,779 of record JAQGOE010000296.1, read on the forward strand.
CCTGCGTGGCTGCGGCTTCGGTATCCTGTGTACGCAAACGCCTCAGCAACTCACGGTGCAGGCTAGCGAGCGAGTCGAGGCTGTGCCCTTTCTCAGTCAGGCGGCGTAAAGCGATGCGGCCACGGATGTCCCAGAGCAGGGAATCCCAGACGCTCAGAAAAGTGCGGTTCCCGCTGCCTTCGACCAGGCGGCGATGGAAGCGCAGCGACGCGTCGATGTAGCGCTCCGAATCATTCACATTCACCGCGGCATCCATTTCGACGACGTATTCGTCGAAGTCCGCGAGCAGCGCATTCGGGTAGGGCGCCGCCAACTTCACCGAGCGCATCTCGAGCATGGTGCGCAACTCGTACGATTCGCGCATTTCCGCAAAATCGGCGCCGCGCACGCGCGTGCCCCGGAAGCGCTCGCTCGTCACGAGTCCCGACCCTTCCAACTCCCGGAGGGCTTCGCGGATCGGTGTCTGGCTCACATTGAATTCGCGGGCGAGCGACAGCTCTTTGAGCTGTGTCCCCGCGGCGTAGGTTCCATCAAGAATCCGCCCAACCAGTACATCGCGGATCCGATCCCGCATGCACGTGCGTTTGAGCACCCCCTCGCTTATCGTGTTCATAACTTGCTGATCAGCTCGCTTGTCCAGCCTCCACCCGTGGCGCGCACCAACGCGACGGCCGCGTTGAGCTGCAGGACCCGGGCGGAAATCGCATCGCGCTCTTCCAGCAGAGCCGCCGTGTGAGTGGTGGTGACCTCCACGTAGTCGGCGACGCCCGCGTCATAACGCTTGTCAGAATGATTGGCGGCGCTCTCTGCCGACTTCGAAGCCGCCTGGTCGGCAGTCACTTCATCGGCAAGGTGATGGAGGGCCGCGAGGTTGTCCTCGACTTCCTGGTAGGCCGTCAGAGTCGTCTTGCGATAGTTCGCGACCGCCTCGTCATACGCCGCCCGCGCCTGTTGATTCACAGCCGACCGCGCGCCGAAATCGAGCAAGGGCACCGTGGCGGAGGGTCCAACGGACCAGATGCGGCTGGGCGCTTTGAACCACTGCGAGCCGAGAATGCTCTGAAAACCGGCTTCACCCGTCAGGGTGAAAACCGGGAACCACGCGGCGCGCGCCACACCGATCTGTGCATTCGCGGCCGCCATCGCTCGCTCGGCGCGCGCCACGTCAGGGCGCCTCTGCAGCAGTACGGAGGGTAGTCCGCTGTCGACCGCAGGGACGGAGCCGGCAAGCTGAGCCGGCTCGAGTCCGAACATGGACGGCAACACACCTAACAACACGGCAATCGCATGTTCGAGCTGCGCGCGATCACGGCGTACCGAAGCCAGCTGCGCCCGGGCGCTCTGCCGTAGGGTGTCCGCCTGATCTACATCCGTGGCCGCGGAAATGCCCTCGTCATAACGGTTCTTCGTCAGGTTGTAGGCACGATCGTAAACCTTGATCGTGTCCTCGAGCAGTACGATGGTGGTGTCGTCACCGCGCAGACTGAAGTAGTCGGTCGCCAGCTCCGCCTGCAACGACAAAGCGACGGCGGCGGTGTCCGCCTCAGTGCTTTGCGCCTGCGCTTTCGCGGCATTGGCCGCACTGCGCAGCCGGCCGAACAGATCGACTTCCCAATTCAGATTGAGCCCGGCTATGAAGTTATTCGCGGTGACCGACTTATTGCCGTAGAAGCCCGACAACGGCCCCGTGGCGGAGCTGCGCGCTCGCGTGCCGGATGCGTTGAAATCAACCGTCGGAAACTCGTTGGACACATCCTGGCGGGCGATGGCGCGCGCCTGAACGAAGCGCGCGACCGCAGCCTGCAGGTCAGGATTGGCGGTGTTGAGCTGGATCTCCAGCTCGTTCAACTTCGGGTCGGTGAAGATCTCCCACCATTGCCCTCGCTGCTGCGCGTCGGCCGGCTGCGCCGGCATCCAATC
>JAQGOE010000313.1 GCA_028293725.1 Gammaproteobacteria bacterium
GACGTGATGATGCGGAGTGCCGGGCGGCACAGCGGCAAGCCACCGGGCGGCCGCGCCGCGCGCCAACGTCCCGTCGTGCATTAGAATGAGTTCGGCGTGCCGGGGCGCTGTGGGAGCGCTTGACGCATGGGGGGTAACTGATGCGCCGTAGGTACCTGACACGCTGGAAGCAGCTGATGCGCTGTGGGTACCCGACGCACTGGAAGTAGCTGATGCGCCGTAGGTACCCGACGCACTGGAAGCGCCTGGCGCGCCGGTAGCAGCGGAACCACCGGGAGAACCTGACGCGCTGGGGTCAGCCCATGCGGCGGAAGCACCCGACGGACCGGGAGTAGTAGTTCCTACGGGCCCCAGCGGCGCCACGGCCGACTCCATTCCCCGGACCAGGGTCGGCCACGCACCCGCCTGACCGTCCGCACGAGCAAGCAACAGCAATGCATCCGCTTGCCGCACACACAGACTGCTCCAGCGACCCGAGTTAGCTTCGGCAACGTACACCACGTATTCGTTAGCCGACTCGATACGGTGAAACCAGTGACTCGTATGCGTCCCCGCGCGCACATTCCACACCAACTCGGTACGACCGAAGGCCGACAGCGCCTTCACCAGCTCCGCGGCGAAGCCGCCAGCATCCACTTCGACACTCTGCGGAAGCAGCGTGAATGTGCGAGCCGTGTGTGAAGGGGTCCGCTCCCGTGACTGAGACGACTCGAGCCGATCCACCGTCAACTTCGCAATACGCAGCATCGCCTCCGGGTGTTGTCGGAAAAGCTTGTTGAACGACTCGCTGGAGAGGCGCGCAAGCTCGGTATCGCGCAGCGCGACGACATGAGCGGTGCGCGGACGGCCGGAAATGAGGCCCATTTCCCCCACCGTGCCACCGGCCGCGACCCGACCGACGAGGCCGCGATTGCGTCGCTCGGCCGGGGAAAATACACCGAGACAACCGCTCAGGACGACATACAACGCGTCCGCCGGATCACCAGCGGAAAACAACGTAGCGCCGCCCGGCAAAGAAAGCCATTGCGAGGCTTGTGCGATCTCGCTTAGAAACGCGTAGTCGAGACCTTTGAACAGGGGCAATTCATTGAAGACGACGCTCAGATCGGAGCGTCGTATCGCGGTCTCCTCGGGAATGTCCCCCTCCATTCCCGGGGCTACCGTCTTGGGAAGCGGATCAGATCACCGCTCCACGATGGCGGTCACTCCCATACCGCCGGCGGTACACGCCGAGATCAATCCCCGCTTCGCATTCGGGTCCGCCGCGAGAATCTTCGCGAGCGTGCCCAAAATCCGGGTGCCCGTCGCGGCAAACGGATGGCCCACCGCGATACTCCCACCCTTCACGTTCATCCTGGAGCGGTCGATGCTGCCGAGAGGCGCCGACAAACCCAACGCATCACGACACCACTCCGGCGACTCCCACGCCTTCAGCGTGCACAGCACCTGCGCCGCGAAGGCCTCGTGAATCTCGTAGTAATCGAAATCCTGCAGTGTCAGCCCGGCGTCCTTCAACATGGCAGGCACCGAGTACGCGGGCGCCATGAGCAGGCCTTCCTTGCCAGTCGCGAAATCGACGGCCCACGCCTTGCCGTAACGCAAATAGGCCAACACGGGAAGGTTGTGTTTTGCCGCCCACTCCTCCGAGCCCAGCAATACCGCACTCGCTCCATCGGTGAGCGGCGTGGCATTGCCCGCTGTGATCGTGCCGCTGGGATCGAAGCTCGGACGCAGTTTCGCTAGTTTCTCGACCGTGGTGTCGGGCCTCATGTTGTTATCAACCTTGAGCCCGAGATACTCGACTACGAGATCGTCATAGAAGCCGCCGCGCCAAGCAGCCGCGGCTTTCATGTGACTCTCGTAGGCAAGTTGGTCCTGATCCTCGCGCGAGATCTGCCAGCGCTTCGCCATGCCTTCGGTGCTCTGTCCCATCGACAGCCCGGTGCGCGGCTCGACAACCGCGGGCAGCACAGGTTTGAAATGTTTCGGCCGCAGCTGCAACCACGGCGCGAAGCGCTGCGAAAACGTGCGACCCCGGGCACTCGCCAGCAACAGTTGCTGGTACGAGCGGGGGTAGACGATGGGGGCGTCGCTGATCGAGTCGGTGCCACCGGCCAGTCCGGAGTCAATCTGGCCCAGCGCGATCTTGTTGCCGATCATGATCGCGGCCTCGAGGCTGGTGCCACAGGCGCGCTGCAGGTCGACTCCCGGAGTCTGCGGATCGAGGCCAGACGACAACACGCTTTCCCGCGTGAGGTTGTAGTCCTTCGGGTGCTTTATCACGGCGCCGGCGGCAGCGTCGCCGAGGCGCTGCCCCTGCAGCTTGAAGCGATCGACGACAGCTCGAAACGCGGCGGTCAGCATGTCCTGGTTGCTGGCCTTGGCGTAAGCGGTATACGACCTTGCGAAAGGAATCCGGACGCCGCCGATGATGGCGACTCGCCTTACTGCTGAGCCAACGAGCATGAGTTCTCCAATCGGCCTACACCCTAGAATGCCACGGTCAAGGCACCGAAGCCATTGAACCGCCAGCTAGACGTCCCAATCCCTCAACCTATGTGCTTTCCCTCGCGGGAGCCGGGACGGTATCCTTCTCGGCCCCGCCGCAATGCGATTTCCAAAGAGCATCCCATGGGTGAACTGACCACGATCATGGCCCGCGACGGGCATGAGTTTCAGGCCTACCTCGCGGCGCCCACGGGGAAACCGCGCGGAGCAATCGTCGTTCTGCAAGAGATTTTCGGTGTCAACAGCCACATCCGCTCCGTCACCGACGGCTTTGCGGCCGAAGGCTATACAGCCATCGCGCCCTCACTGTTCGATCGCGTGCACCGCGGCATTCAACTCGGCTACGGACCGGAAGACCGGCAGCAAGCCATCGGCACCATGCAACAACTCAAAACCGACGACACGCTCAAGGATGTCGGGGCGGCCATTGCGGTTGTCAAGAACTCCGGTCGTGTTGGCGTCGTGGGCTACTGCTGGGGCGGCAAGCTCGCGTACCTGGCGGCTTGTGACCTGCCCGTCGCCTGTGCGGTGGTGTACTACGGGAAGGTGGCGGACCAACTCGGCAAGAAGCCCAAGCGTCCAGTGATGTATCACTTCGGCACCCTGGACAAGAGCATTCCGGTGAGCGATACGGACAAAATCAAGGCGGCACACCCCGAAGGCGTACTTTATCTTTATGAAGGCGCCGACCACGGATTCAACTGTGAACAGCGCTCGAGCTACAACGCGGAAGCCGCCGCGCTGGCCCGGCAACGCACACTCGGATTCTTGGCGCGCTATATCGCCGGCGAACAGAAAAACGACTGACGAGCACCAACATGAAATTGACAGACAGCAGCCTGCTGCGCATGCAGGCCTACATCGACGGTAAGTGGGAGAACGCCAATGGCGGCGGCACCCGGGACGTCGTGAACCCCGCGACAGGAGAGAAAATCGGCACCATACCCGACATGGGCGCGGCCGAAACCCGCCGCGCGATCGAGGCCGCGAAGGCGGCCTTCCCCGCCTGGGCCGCCAAGACGGCCAAGGAGCGGGCAGCCATCCTGCGCCGCTGGTACGAGCTCATGATGGTGCACCAGGAGGATCTTGCGATCCTCATGACCGCGGAGCAGGGCAAGCCGCTCGCTGAATCGAAAGGCGAAATCGCTTACGCAGCGTCCTTCATCGAGTGGTTCGCCGAGGAAGGCAAACGCGTCTACGGAGATGTGATCCCCGGGCACCAGGCTGACAAGCGCATCATTGTGCTGCGGCAGCCGGTTGGTGTCGTGGCTGCGATTACGCCCTGGAACTTCCCCGCTGCGATGATCACGCGCAAGGCCGGCCCGGCGCTCGCCGCAGGCTGTACTTTCGTGTGTAAGCCAGCGACCCAGACTCCCTACTCCGCGTTGGCGATGGCGGAGCTGGGTGCGCGCGCGGGCATTCCTGCCGGTGTTCTCAACATTGTCACGGGCGCCCGGGCCGCCGAAATCGGTGGCGAAATGACCTCCAACCCAATTGTGAGAAAGCTGACGTTCACGGGCTCCACGGACGTGGGCAAGAAATTGATGGCGCAGTGCTCCGAGACCATGAAAAAGGTCTCGTTCGAGCTTGGCGGCAACGCACCCTTCATTGTGTTCGAGGACGCCGATCTCGATGCGGCCGTGGCGGGTGCCTTGGCCAGCAAATATCGCAACACTGGACAGACCTGTGTCTGCGCCAACCGACTGCTGGTGCAGAGCTCGGTCTACGACGCGTTCACCCGCAAGCTGGTGGACGCCGTTGCGAAACTGCGCGTCGGCGACGGGTTGAAGGGCCCGACCGATCAGGGCCCCCTGATCGACTCCAAGGCGCTGGCAAAAGTGGAAGAGCACATCGCGGATGCGGTCGGGAAGGGTGCGCAGATCGCCTATGGTGGTAAGCGCCACGCCCTGGGCGGCACGTTCTTCCAGCCCACGATCGTCATTAACGTCTCCCCGGACATGATGATGGCCCGGGAGGAAACCTTCGGCCCCGTCGCCCCCCTGTTCCGCTTCGAGACGGAAGCGGAAGCGGTCCGCATGGCGAACGACACCGAATTCGGGCTGGCCTCCTATTTCTACACGCGCGACCTGGCCCGCTCCTGGCGGGTGGCCGAGGCGCTGGAATACGGCATTGTCGGTCTCAATACCGGCCTGATCTCCACCGAAGTCGCCCCATTTGGCGGCATCAAAGAGTCGGGCACTGGCCGGGAAGGCTCCAAGTACGGCATCCTGGACTACACCGAGCTCAAATACCTGTGCGTGGGGCTGTCCTGATTCCCACCCCCTACGGTATCGTGAACCTATGCGCTACATCAGCTCCCCCGACTTCCATCGAGACGGCGCCGAACGCATAGGCATTCTGCTCGTCAATTCGGGTACCCCCGCGGCACCCGAGGCGCGGGAAGTGCGGAAGTTTCTCGCGAAGTTTCTGGGGGATCCGCGGGTTGTCGAAATTCCGCGCGTGCTGTGGCTGCCGATACTGTACGGATTCATTCTGCCGTTCCGACCGGCGCGCTCCGCCAAGAAGTACCGGAAGATCTGGACGGCGTATGGCTCGCCCCTCCTCGATCTTTCGGAGCGGCTGCGCACCGAGCTCACCACCACCCTGGCGCAGAACATGTTGGCGCCGCTGTCCATCGAGCTCGGCATGTTGTACAGCAAACCTTCGGTCGCGGCAGCGTTGGGCCGGCTGCGGGAGTCGGGGGCGCAGCGTATTCTCGTGCTGCCGATGTTTCCGCAGTACTGCGGCGCCACCACCGGCGCCGTGTACGACCAGGTAAATGCCGAGCTGCGCCGTTGGCGCTGGCTGCCTGAGTTACGCTTTGTCGCCGAATATCACGACGATCCCGGCTATATCGACGCGTTGCGCGCGAGCGTAACCCAACACTGGGAAACCAACGGCAAGAGCAAACACCTGCTCATGTCGTTCCATGGCATCCCCGAGCGCTCCTTCCATCAAGGCGATCCGTACTTCTGCAAGTGCCAGAAGACCGCGCGCCTGCTGGCCGACGAGCTGCTGCTGCGTGACTCGGAATGGAGTGTCAGTTTTCAGTCCCGCTTCGGGCCCGCCGGCTGGCTGCGGCCCTACACGAGCGGCGTGCTGGCCGAGATGCCGGCGCGCGGCGTGCGCGAAGTGACGGTGGTCTGCCCGGGCTTCGCCGTCGACTGCCTCGAGACGCTCGAGGAGATCGATATGGAGAACCGCGAGATTTTTATGCGAGCCGGTGGCCAACAGTACCAGTACGTCCCGGCGCTGAACGTTCGCTCCGAGCATGCGCGGTTTCTATCAGAGCTGATTGCGCGGCACTGCCAGGGATGGACTCACGTTGAGCTCGGCCGCCGGCCGGCGGGTGCCGCCCGCGGCAGCACTTCCGTCTAAAGGGTCCTAGCGGCGACGAGCGTGCTCGGACATTTCCACGAGATCAGCGTCGAGACCGCCGACATCCGGGCGTCTGTCGAATTCTACGAGCAGCTCGGCTTCTGCCAGGCCACCACCACGGACACGTGGTCTCATCCTTACGGCGTTCTCACCGACGGACGGCTTTTCCTTGGCCTGCACCAGCGGCGCTTTACCTCACCCGCCGTAACCTTCGTACATCCCGAGGTGGCGGGGCTCGTTCCCGGATTTGAGACACGGGGCATCCCGCTCACGGTGTGTCACATCGACCCCGAGGTCTTCAACGAGATCGGATTTCGCGATCCTTTTGGGCAGCCGATCTCGGTCCTGGAGGCGCGCACCTACTCACCGGTCGCGCGCAGCCCGGTAAAAATGTCGCTGTGCGGTTACTTCGACGAGTTCAGCATGCCAGTGGCGAACTTCGAGACCGCCCGCGAATTCTGGGAACCTCTTGGGTTCGTAGCCACGGATGAATCGGACATACCCTACGTCCACCTGCCACTGACGAGCGACTATCTCAACATTGCTTTCCATCGTCCGCGGACGCTGGACCGGCCGATGCTCGTTTTCAGCGACCCAGACATGTCCGCACGCATTGCGCGCCTACGCGAGTTAGGTATCTCGTTCTCCGAAGAACTCCCCCGTGGGTTAGACGCCTCCAGAAACGCTCTCATCGAATCCCCCGAAGGCACACCGCTGCTCCTCCTGCAAAGCGAAAGCTGAATGACGACAAGAAAACTGGCAGCTCTTCTAATCCTGCTACTGGCCCTGCCTGCTTTCGGCGACGAAGGCATGTGGACGTTTCACGACTTTCCCGAGGCACTCGTCAAACAGCGACACGACGTGGATATTACGCAGGCCTGGCTGGACCGGGCTCGGGCCTCCACGGTGCGCTTGTCCGGATGTACTGCGTCGTTCGTGTCGCCAGAGGGACTCATCCTCACTAACCATCACTGCGCCGACAGCTGCCTGGATGAAAACTCCACCAACACGAAAAATCTCGTCAAAGACGGCTACCTGGCGCGCACGCGCGACAAGGAGCTCCGCTGCACGACGCAGGTCGCGGATGTCCTCATGGCGATGGAGAACATCACAGACAAGGTCGTGGCGGCGATCCGCAATCTCGATTCTCAGGCCGCGAACGACACCCGCAAGAAGCTGCTGACTCAATTCGAGCAGAGCTGCGAGCGCGATAGTGCCAAGGCGAAGACCGGACCGCTCAAATGCGAATCCGTGAATCTCTACCAGGGTGGCCAGTACTGGCTCTACAAATACAAACGCTACGATGATCTGCGGCTGGTTTTTGCGCCTGAGGAAGACATTGCCGCCTTCGGAGGCGACCCGGACAATTTTCAGTTTCCACGCTGGTGCCTGGACATGTCCGTCCTGCGTGCGTACGACTCACATGGAAAACCTGCGGTTACGCCAACATACTTGCGGATACGGCCGGAGGGCCCAAAACCCGGCGAGCCCGTGTTTGTTTCCGGACATCCCGGCGCCACGGACCGTCTCCTTACCGTAGCGGAGCTGCAGGAACTGCGTGACGTATTCCTGCCGCAATGGCTGTTGCGCGCTGCAGAGCTCCGCGGCCGTTATATTCAGTATGGGAAGACCAGCCCCGAAGCACACCGCATAGTCGAAAGCCCCCTGCTGGGCCTGGAGAACTCCATCAAGGTGCGGCGCAAGCTGTTGGACGCCCTGCTGGACGAGCGCCTGTTACAACACAAGCGCGAGGAAGAATCCGCACTGCGCGCCAAACTCAAAGCGCAGGCGGGGACCGCCGGTCCCGATCCCTGGGACCAGATCGCGAAGGCAGAGCAGACCGAGCGCGAGCTGGCGCTTCCCTACACCTTTCTCGAGCAGGGGGCCGGGTTCAACAGCAGACTATATAGTTATGCTCGAACGCTGGTCCGCGGCGCCCAGGAGCGCCAGAAGCCCAACGGTGAGCGCCTCCGCGAATATCGTGACACGGCCCTGCCGCGTATCGAGCAGCAGTTGAAAGCCCCCGTGCCTGTTCATCCAGAGCTGGAGAACATCACACTCTCTTTCTCGCTCGAAAGGATGCGTGAGTGGCTCGGGCCGGATGCCGAAATCGTCCAGAAGCTGCTGGCCAAGGACTCGCCCGACTCGCTGGCCGCTCGGCTTATTGCTGGCTCGACCCTCGCCAATCCACAGGTACGCATGCAGCTATGGAATGGCGGCGCACAGGCAGTGGACGCATCGCACGATCCGCTGATCGAGATCGCGCGTCTCGTCGATCCCACGGCCCGCGCCGTGCGCAAGCGTTACGAGGATGAAGTGGAGGCGCCCGTGCTCGCGGCCTCGGAGCAGATCGCCCAGGCGCGCTTTCGCGCGTACGGTACGAGTGTCGCGCCGGACGCTACATTTACCCTGCGTCTGAGCTTCGGGACCGTGCAGGGGTGGAAAGAAGATGGCCGGGAGATCGAGCCCTTCACCTATCTCTCGCGCTTCTACACGCGTGCCACGGGGCAGGAGCCTTTCAAGGTTCCGGAGAGCTGGCTCGCCGCCAAAGGACAGCTCGACCTGGCTACGAAATTCAACCTCTCCACCAGCAATGACATCGTCGGCGGCAACTCCGGCAGTCCACTTCTGGACGCGCAAGGCAGGCTGGTGGGATTGATGTTCGACGGCAACATCCATTCGATCGCCGGCTCATATTGGTTCGACCCGGAGTTGAATCGCTCGGTTGCGGTGCACCCAGCAATCATGCTCGAGGGGCTGCGCAAGGTGTACAAGGCCGACGAGCTGTTGGCGGAGATGGGGCTGCGATAGGCCGCGCCTATCAATGTAAGGCCGCGCCCGATCAGTGCCCGATTTGTGTCGTCGCCGCGCGGGCGACGATGCGAAACCGAATCTTCATTTCGTCTACGACCTGGAGCGCCCCGAGCAATGCGCTGAAGGGCGTGAGGCCGAGATCGGTTTGTTTGAGCGGGAACTCGCCAGAGACGACGATCTGATCGTCATGCTGTTCGTAGTGCACAGGTACGACAACTGTGCTCGTACGGTCGCGCACGGTGACCTGCACGTGTGCGGTCCATTGCGCACCGGCTCCGTCGGGAGCTTGCTCGACACGTTCAGACCGCAGCACGATCTCCGGGTAGTGTTCCCCGTCGAGCAGCGCGCCGCTCAGCATGTTCCGGCGCGTTCCGTCCTTCGCCGAGTCCGGAATGTCGGGCGGGAACTCCTCCGGGCTCTCCTTTGACCGCAGCACCGCCTCGTCGACAGTGAGCTCCGTCACCGGCATGTGGACCTCGAAGGTCGTACGTGCCAGATCGGCGGGCACATAAAAGGTACCGCGCAAAGCATGCGAAGCGATGACATGATTGTGGCCGGCCTTGGCAAGGGCACCACCGCGAAAAGCCTGTATTGTCAGCAATGAGTCGCTAGAGGCGATGTCATACGGGCGCCCCTCACGTGCCGGCAGGGGGGGCGGTAACGGCGCGGACTGCCCGGCTGGCGGAGCGGGTGCGCGCGGCGGTGTCGGACATCCCGCGAGGCACGTGCTAAGGAGCACCGCAGCCAAAAGAGAGCTGTGCGGGAAGAAGCTGTGCGAGAAGAAGATGTTGCAACTGGTGCTCACACGCATAAGCTTGGTGCTATGACTATCCGAAACACTACCGTCCGTTGGGGCCACGTCTCGCAGTTCCTTCATTGGCTCATCGTTGTGTTGCTCATCGTACAAGTTACGCTGGCAACTCTCGCCGACGATCTGCCGTTGGGGATGAAAAAGCTTGCCCTGTTGGCGAGGCACAAGTCCGTGGGGATCACCATCCTGGGACTCGTAGTACTGCGACTCTTGTGGCGCTGGATGAACCCATCGCCGGAGTTACCCGACACACTCAAGCCGTACGAGCGCGTGCTCGCGAACGTTACGCACGCCGGACTGTACATACTGCTGTTCGCGATGCCGCTGTCTGGCTGGATGATGTCCTCAGCGCGTGGGTTCCCTGTGAGCTGGTTTGGGTTCATCCAGCTCCCAGATTTTGTGTCGAAGAACAAGGCGGTCTACGACGTTATGCTGGAGACGCACCATACGCTGGCGTGGGCGCTCTACACTATTGTGTTCCTGCATGTAGCGGCGGCCGTGAAGCACCACTTTCTGCTGAAGGACAACGTCCTGCTGCGGATGCTGCCTTTCACAAAGAATCGCTGAAGGATGACCTCAATGACCGAATTTAGACTGAGCTCGCGCGTGGCGCTCGCGACCGTATTCCTGTCGACAACTGCTTTCGCGGACGCGCCGGCGGGTGTTACGCACTTCTCGGCGGACCCCGCCAAGAGCTCCCTTCAATTCACCTTCTTGCAGGCTGGAGCCACGAACACCGGAAAGTTCGCAAAATTCCCGGTAGCGCTCGATGCGGCCGCGGATGGGTCCGCCGCAAGTAAGCTGGATGTCACGGTCGACATGACCACCATGGACAGTGGTGACAAAGAGCGCGATGACACGCTGCGCGGCCCTGACTTATTCAGTGTCGCGAAATTCCCGCAGGCGCACTTTACCGCGACACAGATCACGAAGACCGCAGCGGGCTTCGACGCACTCGGCAAGCTGACGCTCCGGGGCGTAACGCGCGACCAACATGTGCTGTTCACGCTCCGCATTGCAAATGAGCAGGGTCATTCGGTCGGGTATCTGACCGGGAAGACCACGATCCACAGACTCGATTACGGGGTCGGCCAGGGCGACTGGAAGTCGACGGAATGGGTCGGGGCCGACGTAACGGTGTCGTATAACGTCAGGCTGGTCGCAGCGCCGTAGGTTTGGGGGAGGGTCGCGGTTAGGGCAGCGTCGCGCAGATCGCAGCGCTGCCGCAGGCTAACGGGATGCTCGCGTCAGGACGGACGGGCGTGCAGCTTCGACGTGCACAGGTCGTAGATCGAGCTCATCAACACCTGCACTGAGTGGGTCATCGCGATCTCGATCCCTTTCAGGGCCGCTTCCTTGATGGCGCCGGTCAACAGCTCCAATTGCTCGGCGGACAGATTTTCCGGCATTTTCGTGGTGATCTGCACGGACGGGACCTCCTCCACGATCTGTCGCAGGATGTGATAGACGCAATCGGCTTTCGCCCGCATCAGCGCCTCGTCGTCGCCGAACAGGGTCCCGATCGCGACGAGGCCGTCGACCGTCTTCGCGTGCGTCTGCTCCCACTCGCGCTCCGTGCCGAACGCGACATGAATGACCTGGCCCATGAGTGCCCCTTTTCCGTGTAGTCCAATCGCGAATTTCGCAAGTTCCATGCCCACATGGGGCTTTCAGTAAGGCGTCCCATCCTTACGCGTCATCTTTCCCCGTCCCTGCGGCGGGCTCGCAATGAGGTCGACTTCGGGGTCCGGGTAATAAGCCGTATCTTCAGCGTCGCGATTGCTGATCTCGAGGTATGGTTTCCGTTCGCCCAGAGGCTGTAACGCCAGGCGGATTCCCATTGCCTTCAACAGTGCGGCAACACTCTTCAGCTCCGGGTTACCGCGCCGGCAGAGTGTGCGATAGAAGCTCGGCGCATTGAGCTCGACCTTCTCCACCAGCTTCGGGCCACCCGAGGCGCGCGCGATGCGGCCCAACGCAGCGGTCAGCTCCTCCTCGTCCGCATCGTCGATCAACACATTCAGGTATGCAACCGCAAAATTCCGTCCTTTTGCGCAGTCTCTTGTCCTGGCCATCGTTCCCTCCGGTGTTCACAGCTCGTCGATCCCGCGATCGTTGAAAATGATCCTACCGAAGCGCTTCGCACCAACACCAGACTGATTTATTGTGGGAAACGGGCCAAAACCCCGCGTTAGCCTCCGCGACCGCGCAAAGGCCGCTTTACTGCGCGCTTTGCTACCGGCTTGGCGCGCGAGGTGCGGGCGCCGGCGCGTCCTGCGGGCTGCTTGGCCGGTCGCGCACGCCGGATGTTAGTTTTGGATGCGGCCTTGCGTGCCGTGGGCTTGCCAGGCACGGCCTTGGGCGCGCTGGATTTCTTGACAGCCTTTTTGGGAGTTTTCCGGGCTGCCTTTCCGGCCGCCGCCTTCTTGGAAACCTTCTTCGCAACATTCCTGGCAGTCACGGCACGAGCACCGCTGGCGCGGCCAGCCTTGCCCGCGACTTTTGCCGCACCTGCCGCCGACACGGAAGTCCCGGTCGCAGCCGGGCGCTTTGCGCTCTTCTTCGCTCCATCGTTCGCTTTCGGCGCCCTACCCTTCGCCTTGGGCACCGCGGCGGGTGCCCCCGCATCCTCACCACGCAACTGATCCAGAATTGCCGGATTCTCAAGCGTCGACACGTCCTGCGTGATCTCCTCGCCGCGCGCGACCGCTTTCAGGAGCCGCCGCATGATCTTCCCCGAACGCGTCTTGGGCAGATTGTCGGCGAAGCGGATGTCGTCCGGTCGGGCGATCGCGCCGAGTTGCTCCGCGACCCAGTCGCGCAACTCCTTCACGAGTGCGCTGGTGTCGCCGGTCGGCCGCTCCCCGCGGAACACAACAAACGCAAACACCGACTCGCCTTTAATCTCGTGTGGCTTGCCGACGACCGCGGCTTCCGCTACACGCGGATGTGCAACGAGCGCCGACTCGACCTCCATGGTGCCGAGACGGTGCCCAGCGACATTGAGCACATCGTCGATGCGGCCCATGATCCAGTAGTACCCGTCCTTGTCACGATGAGCGCTATCGCCGGCGACGTAGTAACCCTGTTTGAATTTCTCCCAGTAGGCGGAGATATAACGGTCGTTATCCCGCCATAAGGTGCGCAACATGGAAGGCCAGGGCTTCTTGATGACGAGATAGCCACCGGCGTTGGCGCCTTTCACCGGCTTGCCGCGATCGTCAACGATGTCGACATCGATACCCGGCAGGGGCCGTGTGCACGATCCCGGCTTCGTCGCCGTCGCACCCGGCAGGGGCGAAATGAGAATCGACCCGGTTTCCGTCTGCCACCAGGTATCGACGATCGGGCAGCGCTCGCCGCCGATCACCTTCTGATACCACATCCACGCCTCGGGGTTGATGGGCTCACCAACACTGCCGAGCAGGCGCAGCCGCGACAGATCGTACCGCGCCGGCAGCTCGTCCCCGAGCTTCATGAGGGCACGGATGGCAGTGGGTGCCGTATAAAAAATGGTTACGCCATGATCCTGGCAGATCTTCCAGAAACGTCCGCCGTCGGGAAACACGGGACCACCTTCGTACAACACCACAGTCGCTCCAGCCGCGAGCGGGCCGTACGCGACGTAGCTATGGCCGGTAACCCAACCGACATCGGCGGTACACCAATACACATCGTCCGCACGGAGATCGAATACCCACTGCGACGTCACCTTCGCGCCGAGGAGGTACCCACCCGTGGAGTGCTGAATGCCTTTCGGCTTGCCGGTCGAGCCGGATGTATACAAAAGGAACAGGGGATGTTCCGCCTCGACCCACTCGGGCTCACACTCCGAGGATGTCCCAGCCACGGCGTCGTGCCACCACACGTCGCGATCCGGATCCATGGCCACGGGTTTGTCAGTCCGCCGATACACGATGACGCGCTCCACGCTCGGACAGCCACTGGCCAGGGCCTTGTCGGTGGCGGCCTTCAGCTCGATGACGTGACCGGCGCGCCAGCCGCCGTCGGCGGTAATCACGAGCTTCGCGCCGGTGTCCTCGATCCTGTCCTTGAGCGCGAGCGCTGAAAAGCCGCCGAACACGACCGAATGGATGGCGCCGATCCGGTTGCAGGCGTGCATGGCAACGACGACTTCAGGGACGAGCGGCATGTAGATGACGACCCGGTCGCCGTGGCCAATCCCTTGAGCCTTGAGCGCATTCGCGAACCGGCACACATCGGTATGCAGCTCGCGATAGCTGACGCGACGCACGTCGCCCGGCTCCCCCTCGAATAACAACGCCGTCTTGTCACCGTTCTCGGCCAGGTGCACGTCGAGACAGTTATACGAAACGTTCAGCCGACCGTCCGTAAACCATCGATAGTTTGGCGCTTTCGAATCGTCCAGAGTTACAGTGAACGGTGTCTGCCAGTGGAGCTCCTTGCGTGCCAGCTCACCCCAGAATCCGACGTGATCTTTCGCCGCGTGCTCTCTAAGCTTCTCGACGTCGGCCGGCTTGAGCCGGGCCTGCTGGGTAAATTTGGGCGGCGGCGCAAAGGAGCGCTCCTCCAGCAGTACCGACACGATATTCTTATTCGCCATGGTGTTTCCCTCGAAGACATGAGCGCTATGCAGCGAAGCATAGCCGAATATGCCGCGGGAGCCGCAGGGGGGCTGATGGGGCGTTGGCGCTTGCGCCGCGGGGCCGGTGATGGAGAGCGATGGCCCGGTATCGCCCTCTTCGGCCTGCTGCTATTCGCCTGGGAACCGGGTGCGGCTGCGCCCGGGCACCTTCAGTCTGTACTGGCGCGTGAGTGCCGGCCGATCGAAAGTTCCCACGAAGTCGCGCTGCACCTCACTTCGCCCGCCGACGGCTTGCTGCGTGTCGAGGTGGAAGAGCATGGTATTTCAACCGTCAGCTTCTTGAGTGACGCGGCGGGTAGCGGGGCGGCTACTGAGGCGGCAGGAGCCACGGCGGGTGTGACAGTTGGCGGCGCGCCGGTCGGGTCACCCGGCGCCAACGCGAGCACCTCGGCGTCTCCCATCGACAGGCTCGGCACGGTTGTATTGGCAGCGAACATCCGCCGCGCCGGACACGCCGAAGTCGAAGTTCACGTCGAAGACTCACCCGATATCCGTGGCGAAGTCTGTGTCTCGGCGGACCTGATCCCATCTTCAGACACGTTGCGTATACAAGCGGAGCTCGCCTTCGCCGCTGCGGGTCGCGCCATCTGGGCAACTGACTGGGATACCGCCTTTAGTCGCTACCTGAGCGCTGCACGCGCGTTCGACTCGCTGGGGTTGCGGCGACAGGCGGCCATGGCGCGCCATGCGATGGCAGAGCTCGCCTACCTGCGGTTCGACCGGAAGAGAGACGCCTACGCACTGGGCGGTCAGGCGTTGGCTGGTTACGGCGAGTCAGTGAACCCCGCCCTGCTCGGTGAGCTGGCCGAGCTGGAAGGCAAAGCGCTGCTTGATATGCCCGGACTGGACATCGTCGTGGCGGCACCGGAGGCCCGTCGCTGGCTGGAGGCGGCTCGGCGCCTCGAGAGTAAGGTCCAGTACGGTGCACGTGAGTTGCCACGGCTCGCCATTCTGACGGGTTTCCTCGAATACGAGCTGGACGCGCTCGCGCTATCGCGCCAACGTTTTGCCGAGGCCGCCGAGAATTGTCGCGTCCTGCGGGACTGGGATTGTTACGCGTTGGCGAGTCAGAACCTGGCGAACTTCGCCGAGGAGGATAAGAATTACTCCTCCGCTCTTTCCACCTACGCGGATGCGCTGCGACTTCTGCCTGCCGGGTTGGATCCCAAGCTCACCGCAGACATCTGGAACAATCTGGGGCGCGTGCAAGGGATCATGGGGCTGTTCAGCGCCAGCGAGCGCTCGCAGTCGTCGGCTATGCAGGCTTATGCCCAACTCGGCGACTGCCAGGGAGTACGGCGCAGCTTGGTGCGAGCGGGAAACCTGCTCGTCCACGTCGGCAATCTCGCGGATGCCGAGAACGATCTCGCGCGGGCCGCCTCGTTCTCCTGCCCGAGCTTGCTGGCGTCTACCGCCGCCCCGGCACTTCCAAACATCGGCGACGCGGTGTTGGCGCCGGATTCGGCGCGGCGGAATGCACGCGAATCGACTGACGCCGTGACACAACATCCCTGCGCGAGGCCGTTGGATCCGGCGCCTCTCACGATGGAATCGAAGTTCGTCGTATTCGATTCCGTTCTTTCGCTGGGTAACGCAGCAATGCTAACGGGCGATGGCGTGGAAGTCTGGAGCTGCCTCGATGCCGCGCAGTTCTACGTGTCGGACACCCGCAGCCAGATCCGACTGACGAATGCGCGCGGAGCTGCGTTTCTCGAACGCAATGACGCCGCCGATGCGCGGACCGCCTTTGCTCGAGCGATACAAATTGCCGACGCGGCCCACCTGCCGCCCGCGTACGAGCACCGCAATGTCGCACAGCTCGGGCTGGTGAAGGCCATGCTGCTTGCCGGGAAAGCGGCGGAGAGCCTGCAAGGTTCCTACCAGGCGCTCGACTCGAGCATTGCGCGAGGGGATGTCGAAAGCACTATCACTTCCTTGCGCCTGATTGCGGCGGGCTATCGCGGCTCTGGAGAGTCTGCGAAAGCAATACGGGTACTACAGGTGGCAGCCGATCTCATCGAGGCCGTACCCATCGACGAGCTCAACGGAGAGCAACGCGCCACCTTTCTCGGCAGTCAACACACCGTGTTCGCCGAGCTCACCGACATGTTCGCCTCGCAACAGGCCGCGGACGACTCGACGGTGTGGCTGGCATTCGAAGCTTCCGAGCGTGGCCGGGCACGCAGCCTTCGCTACGCGCTCAATCAGCAGACCCAGGATGCCTCTACGTCTGTCGATGCACCGTCAGCAACGAAATATCAGCGTCTGTTGAGTGACGTCGCCAGCCTCAAGGCAACGAGCGCCCCAGGGCAACAACGCCCCGGCCTGATCGACGACATCGACCAACTTGCTGTGCGCGAAGGCGCCGCCAGCGATCCTTTCGATCGTGAGGCGCTCGGACGCACGCTCAAGCAACTTGATGCCACTTTGGTCGAATATGCGAGCGGCCCGAAAGAGATGCTCGCGTTCGTCATCACTGGGAATCACGTGCGCGTCGTGCATCTTGGCGACAGCCGTGAGATAGCGCAGGCGACCGCGGAGCTCCGTGATCTCCTGCGCGACACCGAAGTGCCGGCGGACGACGTGCGCACCGCCGCGCAAAAACTCGCTCGGCTCGTACTTTGGCCGATCACTCCGTACCTCGCGGGAGGCCGGATCGTTTTCATCCCCGACGACGCCTTGCACACCGTTCCGTTAGCAGTTCTCCCATGGGCGGCGGACCCTGCCCAACAGTTACTACTGCAGCACGCTGAGACCGCCGTCATTCCGTCCGCGTTGTTCCTCACACACGTACACCATGCTGCCTCCCTACATAGTGAGATGCCGCGCATCGCTTTGATCGGCGACCCGGTTTTCCGGATTTCGGACTGGCGCCGCGAATGTACCGATGTAGAGACAGCGTCGGCCAAGGAGCGGACAGGGCCGCTCGATCGTGCTCTGTCCGCATGGACGGAGTCACTGCCTCGTCTGCCGGGTACACGGGTGGAGGTCACGGGGATCGCCAGAATTGCCCGTGAATCGCGCCCCGGCAGTCGAATCGAGACTCTAGTCGGGTGCGCAGCCGTGCCGACCGCGCTTCGCAAAGTAGCTGACGCCGACGTCGACCTGCTCCATATCGCGACTCACGCGCGGATCGATGCCCAACGTCCGCGGTTGTCCGCTTTAGCGCTCACCCCCGAATCGCCTTCGGACACGCCCGCGTCCACTTTCGGCCTGTTGGACATTCTGGGCCTGAGGTTGAATTCGAAGCTGGTGGTACTGAGTGCGTGCGAGACCTCGCGAGGCCGGCTGTTACCGGGCGAGGGAGTGCTGGGGCCGGCGCAGGCTTTCCTGCAAGCGGGATCCGCCGCAGTGCTGGCCAGCTACTGGCGGGTTGACGACCAGATTACGTCTACTTTTATGCAACGGTTTTACAAATACCTGCTGGTCGACCGCCTGAGCGCCTCGGCAGCGTTGCGCAAGACGCAACTCGAGAGCGTCGCCACCGGCAAGACTTATGAGTGGGCCGCGTTCTCCCTGTACGGTTGGCCCGATAGCTCGATCTAGCGCAGCGGACGCGTGAAAAGGCCGGGACGGCCCGAAGCAGCTACGGACGGCCTTGATGAGATAAGCCGGCTCCTCGCCGCAGTGTTCAGGTGCGGATTTCGTTCCCGCATTTAACTTTCCCGAGGAGCCTTCCATGACCCGCAAGTTCTTGCTGACCGCTTTTGCCGCAACGCAATGTCTCATAGTCGGCCTCGCGGCCAGCGCGCCCGCCCGTGCCGCCGAGATCCCCTCGTACTTTTTCAGCCAGTGGACGGTCACGGCAAACTGCGCCGAGGCCCACGCCGGACCTGCGGCGCGCGTTCAGGCTGGACTGCAGTTCAAAATCGCCAGCCAGCCGGCCGCCGACGGCACTTATACCCTCCAGACTATTAACGCTGCAGGGCAGCAATGGGCCGGCGCGTGGAGCGGCGTGAAGCTCGAATACCGGGCGGGCACCGCCATGGCCACCGTGCCGGCGGATTTCGAATGCGTGGCCGGTTCCGAGGCGGCTTCGGCCAGCTCATCACCGTTCCTCGCCATGTCAGGTTATGTCCAGACGGCGGAACCTTACTACGCGCAGCAGCACTGGTACGGGCTGGTGAAAGTCCATGGTCAGTTGGAGCATGTCCTGATTTTCCCGCGCGCTGCCAAGGGCGATAAGTCAGCCATCATCGTGCTGCAGTCGGCGAGCGCCGGCTCGAACATCAGCCTCGATGACAATGGTGTGATCAACAGCCACAACTGAGCCTCTCAACGCTCACGAGTCTTCCAGGGGCTCGCGCAGGCGAGCCCCAAGAGAATCGGTGAAACCCTCGCCTGTCCGGCCCGGGCAGTGGACGCCCTGGCGAAAGCCCTGTTTCCGTCGAGCGCCGACCCTACAATCGGCGCATGCAACTGCGAGGCTACAGTGCGAGGTTATGTCTGGCGATCCTGGGCAGCGCGACTGCACCGGTGGTTGCGCAGGAAACCTCCGGATTTCCGTGCCAGCCGCTCGTTTGCTCCACACTTTTGCCGGCCACTCCGGTTGACGACCCAAAGACGAACGACTGCGCCTATCACGCGGGCAACCTGTGGTGGGTTGATTATGTCGCCGGCTCGCTCGCCTGGAGTGCGCACGAGAGCGCCGAACCGGTCACGGTGGCCGTCTTCGACGATGGCGCCTGGATCGATCACGAGGATCTGCGCAACAAGTTATGGACGAACGCTGCCGAAGCGCGCGGCCAGGCTGGAGTGGACGACGACGGCAACGGCTATGTTGATGATCTGCATGGCTGGGACTTCGTAGACAACAGTCCCGATGTCTCTCCCAAGGGAGCCTGTCGCGACAGGGTGAGTCACGGCACCCTCATGGCGAGCCTCGTGGCCGCCGAACGCAACAATCATGTCGGAATCGCCGCGCCGGGCTCTGACGGCGCGCGAGTCATGATTGTGCGGATCGTCGGTTGTGACGGGGATGCGACAAAGGTCGACCCGGCGCGGCTCGTACGGGCCTTGGAATATGCGACCCGCATGGGCGCACGGATTTTGAGTTTCAGCGCACACTGGAGTGTGACAACTCCAGAGCTGGATGCTGCGTTTCGCGAGATCGCCGATCGGTCGAATTCCCCAGTGGCAGCGATCGTGGTGGCCAGTGTCCCCAACAAGGGCGAGCCGCTGACCGGTTATCCCGCCGCCTACGACTTTCGTCGCATCGTCCGGGCCATTCCCATTGGCAACGACGATGAGATCTCCCCGGGCACCAGTCCGGCGCCGCCTGGACTCAATCTAGGATCGCCCAGCGCCTGTGTCATTGGCGCTGGCCGGCCGCCGGCGCAGTATAGGCTTGAGCAGGGCAGTTCCAATTCCACGGCCATTCTGGCGGGCTTACTGGCTGGCATCTGGTCGAGCCCGCGCTATGCTAAATTCAGCCCAGACGAGTTTCTGGCGGGGGTCGTAGAAGGGCGAATGTCGAAGACGGCGCGCCATTCAAAGCCGGGCTCACGGCCACCTTATCTGGAAGGTGTTCCGTTGGCCGACGCTTGTGTCCTCGCGACGGAGCACCGCTCCGCAAGCGTCTGTCGTCAGCCAGAAGCGCACCGGGAAGCACGTCCATGACTTACATCGAAGCACCTGACGAGCGGAGCGAGACCAGCGTCGAGAAGGCACTGGACCGTGACGAGAGTAGCGATTTCTCGCTCGTAGAGGCCGTCGCGGAGCGCAGTGAGCTACAAAATCAACTTTACCTGAGATATCGGCGGCCCTTGCTACAGGTATTCCACCATAGACGCATCGATCGTGATGCAGCCGACGATTTGCTACAGCGCACTTTTTTACAGGCGATCAAGAAAAT
The DNA here is from genome assembly GCA_028293725.1 of Gammaproteobacteria bacterium. Next base: position 19,993 of record JAQGOE010000313.1, read on the forward strand.
CCGCACTGAGGGCTTGGATGATCCAGGCAATCTCGGAGGTTATCTATACCGCACAGCATGCAAGCTTGCGACGGCCTACTGGCGTGGGGAACTGTCCCATCGTCATGAGAACGATCGTGAGCTCCTGACCAACCTCAAGGACGAAGCACTCTCTTTGGAAGAGCGTCTCGACCACGAGCAACTGGCCAAGCACGTGCGGGATCTGATGGATCATTTGCCGGTACAACGCGACCGTGAAGTGCTCGAGCGGTTCTACCTCCACGAGGAGCCGCGCACGGCTATTCGGGAGTCATTGCAATTGACAGACATGCAGTTCAATCAGGTTTTGTGGCGTGCACGACAGCGCTTTGGTGACATTCTACGGAAGGCCGGGCTGACGCTCGGCGACCGGAACGCCGGCCAGTCGGCTTCCGCACACTCGACGCATGGGTAGGGAGAACCATGGATCACGCACAGTTCAAGGCTAAACAAACAGCCGCCGTCTATGTAGCGGACGGGCTGGATGAGCGCACGCTCGAAGCTTTCGAGATGCACATGATGGGTTGCACCGAGTGCCTCGACGATGTCGAGAGCTGGCGCGCCATCAAGGTCAACTTGCCGTCCCGGGCACGCCCCGCGCGCGCACCGGCCGTTCTCGGTCGCAATCTTCACGCAGGAACCGGCCACTCAGGAGTTGGCTACGCAGCGGCAGGCTGGCGCATGGCCGCCTCCCTCGTGGTGGGTGGAGTACTAGGTACGGCGGGCGGTTGGTTCGGCCATCAGTCCCAGACTCCCAACCTCGACTCAACACAGACCGCGTTTTTCAACGTTCCGGCGGCGACTCGCGGCGCGGGTGATTGCACCGCTCTGCGCCTGGCGCCGGACACACGCTTCGCGGTGTTGCGTGTACCTGGTGTCTCGCGGGACCGTCAGGTTATCGCGGCGGACGCCGAGAAACGCGAGCTTCCGGCTTCACGCTACACCTCACGACTGCAACCTGACGGGAGCCATCTCGTCCGCATCGACACGCAGGCACTCGATGGCAGGGAAGTCTTTCTGGAGGCACGTGCGACGGACGGCTTCGGAGAGCCCCTCGGCTGTGTGACGGGTCAGGTCCCGACGGCTCGCTGAGAGCGTCTTACGGTAATCCCGGGAGCCTGCCGGTCGGCAGGCTCCCCACTAACTCATCGGAATTTGGGCCAACCGCTCGCTCTGCCGGCGCAGGAACGGCCCGAAACCGAGCCTGTCGTAAAGGTCGGCTAGCGCCGGCGCGTCCAGCCGGCGGCGGCGCAGGCCTTCCACATCGACTCCGAGTTGCATATCACAGGTGATGTGCGTGAGCTTCCGCGCGAGAAACACCGACTCGCGATGCTCGCGCAGACGATCGCTGAGCGTGCGCGCGCCACGTAACTTCAGACCCACCACGCGGGGGAGATTGGCGTAAAGGTCGTCGAGCGAATCGAACGCCTTCATCAGCGATGATGCCGTCTTGTGGCCGACTCCCGGGACGCCCGGAATGTTGTCGCAATCGTCGCCCGTGAGTGCGAGGTAATCGGCGAAGCGCTCCGGCGCGACACCGAAGTGGCGCTCGATGTCGTGGTAACCGAACTGCTCGCGCGCACCAAAATCCCAGTACAGATCGCCGCTACGAACGAGTTGCGCAAGGTCCTTGTCGCGCGTGATGAACGCGGAGCGGATGCCCTCATCGCGCATGAGACAGCCGAGCGTGCCGATGATGTCGTCCGCTTCGTATTCCGGACTTACGAACGCTGGTAGGCCGAGGTGTCGGCAAAGCTCCCGGCAGTGCTGAAACTGCAGCGCCAGGTCGACAGGCGCAGGTTCGCGGTTCGCCTTGTAGGGCGGGTAGATCCGGCTTCGATATGAGTTCGCCGCGCGTTGGTCGAAGGCGACAGCCACGTAGCGCGGCCGGACCCGTTCGATGAGGTCGCCCAGAAAACGCGCGAAGCCAAACACGGCGTGCACCGGGTTGCCGTCCCGATCCACCATGTCAGGCAGCATCGAGTGGTAGGCGCGAAAAACGTAGACGGACGCGTCGACTAGAAATATCAACGGCGTCTCAGGCCAGCCAACGCTGAATTCTCGCGTGTAGCGGGCTCGAGCGCGGGAAGTGCGCCAGCAGGTACTCCATCTGGTCGGCGAGCACGCGGCGCCCCTTGAGGAAAATATACTCCGCGTACGTCGGCGTGAACGGCACGGCAATGAGCTGCATTTTCGCCTGCTCGGGCGTGCGCGAGGCCTTCTGGTTGTTGCAACGGCGGCATGCCGTCACGACGTTCGTCCAGATATCGACACCGCCCTGGCTGAAGGGGCGGATGTGATCGCGCGACAGCTCCCGCGACGGGAAGCGGATCGCGCAATACATGCACAGATAAGCGTCACGCCGGAACAGTGTCTGGTTGTTCAACGGCGGCACATAGTCGTGCCGCGTGTTGCCGGGATTACCGGTGTGTCCGATGGTGGCGACAATCGAGTTGACTTCGAGGATGGTGCGTCGCCCGGTGAGTGCATTGACCCCGCCGTACAACTTGTACAACATGGAGCCGCACGTATAAGCCACCTGCTCCTGGTGATAGAGGCGAGCTGCTTCCTTGTAGTCGATCCACTCGAGGGGCATGCCCGCGATGTCCGTACGAAGGACAAGCTGAGAGAGCCCGCGCGCCGCCGGAGTGGCGACGATGCGCAGGTCATCCTGGTCGCCGTGATCGGCGCGTTCGAGATCGATCCCTAGCATGGCAGGTGTAAGATAAGGCACTTTTATGCAAGAATTCAACAACGCAACGTCTTAATTCGATTAAACATTTCCTACAACGTGGTCGACCGGCCACGGTGCTTTCCCATGAGGGCCTTGCATGCCAGTCACAATAGGTGCGCTTCGAGAGTGCGCGCCGCTAGAAACGCGCGTAAGTGTGGTTCCGGAGGTCGCTGCGAAGCTCGCTCTGACCGGAGCCCGGGTTTTGGTCGAGCGCGGTGCCGGCACCCGGGCGCAATTCCCTGATTCCACCTATAAGGACGTCACCTGGGCGGACTCGGCGAACGCCGTGCTGGAGCAGTCGGACGTGGTCCTGACGGTCCAGCCGCTCACCGTGGACCAGATTCAGCGGCTTAAGTCGGGGGCCGTGGTCATCGGTTTCATGCAGCCTCACGCGCGGCAGGCAGAGGTCAAAGCGCTGCAGGGGCGCGGGATCACCAGTTTCGCCGTGGAGCTCATACCTCGTATCTCGCGAGCACAGTCGATGGACGCCCTGTCGTCGCAGGCGGCCATCGCCGGCTACAAGGCCGTGCTCATCGCCGCCGACAATCTGCAGAAGTTCATGCCGATGCTCACGACCGCCGCCGGGACTATCCGCCCGTCGCAGGTTCTTATCATCGGGGCGGGAGTCGCGGGACTCCAGGCCATCGCGACCGCGCGGCGCCTCGGAGCGGTAGTCGAAGCGTATGACGTGCGAAGCGCAACCAAGGAACAGGTGAAGTCCCTGGGCGCGAAGTTCGTCGATACCGGGGTAAGTGCCGACGGCACGGGCGGCTACGCTCGCGAACTCACCGACGAAGAAAAACGTAAGCAACAGGAAGTGCTCGACTCGCGCATCGCGGCAGCGGATGCCGTCGTGACGACCGCATCCGTGCCCGGCCGGCCGGCGCCGAAGATCATCTCGCGCGCGGCGGTTGAGCGCATGAGACCGGGCTCGGTCGTGGTCGACATCGCCGCCGAGCAAGGCGGTAACTGCGAGCTCACGCGCGCGGGCGAAATCGTCGAGCATCAGGGCGTGAAGATCATCGGTCCGCTCAATCTCGCCAGCGATCTCGCCTATAACGCGAGCGAGATGTACGCGCGCAACCTGCTGAACTTTCTCAAGCCGGCCATCGATAAAGGCGAGCTGAAGATCGACTGGAGCGACGAGGTATTCGCGAAGTCGTGCCTCACGCACGGCGGGGAAATCAAACACGAGCCGACCGCCAAGGCGTTGGCCGGCTAACCCAAGGGGTAAAGCACACATGACCGGAATGGTTGCGCTCTATATTTTCATGCTCGCTGCTTTCACCGGCTACGAGGTCATCTCGCGGGTGCCGGTGATCCTGCACACGCCCCTCATGTCGGGATCGAACTTCGTACACGGTATCGTGCTGGTAGGCGCGATGGTGGCGCTGGGTAGCGCGCACACGCCGCTGGAGAAAATCATCGGCTTCATCGGCGTACTCCTCGCTGCGGGTAACGCCGTCGGCGGTTACGTCGTCACCGAGCGGATGTTGGAGATGTTCAAGGCTAGCGGGGCCCGCAGCGGCGGCGGCAAGAGGGCGCATTAATGTTCGATGAGTATCGTGACCTGGTCATCCAGGCGAGTTATTTCGTTACCGCGGCGCTGTTCATCCTCGGCCTGAAGCGCATGAGCTCGCCCGTGACCGCTCGCAGCGGTATCACGTGGGCCGGCGCCGGCATGTTGGTCGCCACCGCGGTGACATTCGCCTATCCGGGAATGTCGAACTATGAGTGGATCATTCCGGCCATCCTGGTGGGTGGCGGGTTCGCCTGGTGGAGCGGCAAGCGCGTCGCCATCACCGACATGCCGCAGATGATCGCGCTCTACAACGGTATGGGCGGTGGCGCCGCCGCTGCCATCGCGGCGGTGGAGCTCTACCGTGGCGAAATGGATAGTTATGCGGCTTCGGTCCTCGCCGTCGTCGGCGGCATCATCGGTGCCATATCGTTCAGCGGCAGTGCGATTGCATTTGGCAAGCTGCAGGGACTCATCAAACGCAGCGTGCGCTTCAGCGGCCAACAGATTCTGAATCTGCTGTTGCTCGTGGCGACGCTCGTGTTAGGCGGTTTAGTGGCGCTCCACATCAACGCCTCACCGGCGGTCGTCACCGCGTTCTTCGTGCTCGCGTTGATCCTCGGCCTCACGATGACGCTGCCCATCGGTGGCGCGGACATGCCTGTCGTGATCTCGCTCTACAACGCCCTCACCGGTCTCGCTGTCGGATTCGAAGGCTTCGTGTTGAACAACGCGGCGATGATCATAGCCGGTACCGTGGTCGGCTCGGCCGGCACCCTGCTGACGCAGTTGATGGCTCGAGCGATGAACCGCTCACTCGGCAACGTCCTGTTCTCGGGCTTCGGCGATACGGGCGGTGCCGCGACCGGAACGGTTACCGGCAGCATGAAGCCGATCGAAGCTTCGGATGTCGGCGTCATGATGGCCTTCGCGCAAAAGGTGATCATAGTGCCGGGTTACGGCATGGCAGTTGCCCAGGCGCAGCACAAGATCTGGGAGCTGTGCCAGCTGCTGATCGATCGTGGCGTAACCGTCAAGTTTGCCATTCACCCTGTGGCGGGCCGCATGCCGGGACACATGAACGTGCTGCTGGCGGAGGCCGGCGTGCCGTACGATCTCATCTCCGACCTGGACGAGATCAACGCGGAGTTCGAGACGGCGGATGTCGCGCTCATCATCGGTGCGAACGATGTGGTGAATCCCGTCGCCCGCACCGACAAGTCGAGCCCGATCTACGGCATGCCCATTCTCAACGCCGACAAGGCGAAGAATGTCATCGTGATCAAACGTGGCCAGGGCGCGGGGTTCTCCGGTATCGAGAACGCCCTGTTCTACCTCGACAACACGCGCATGCTGTACGGGGACGCGCAGAAGGCCGGGGCGGAACTGATACAGGCCATCAAGGCCGTCGGGTGACGGCGGGAGCGCTCGGTTCGGATATGAAGAAAAAGTCGTGCTTGAAAAGGCCGTGCGCGCCATTCCTGGGGCAGTTAGCAGTTGTGATTGCGGCGTTCGCGTGTATGTCAACACCGCGCGCGGCTGAAACAGCGACGACTGCGGCGGCGGCCGCCACCGGGCAAGCGACCAAGAAGACGTTGACGACCGCGGAAGTTTTGGCGGAATCAACTCCAGCCGACTGGCGGCTGATCGATCCGCAAAGCACGCTTTACATGGACCTTCCAGCGGGCCGGGTCATCATCGAGCTCGCACCGCAGTTCGCCCCACATTACGTTGCGAATGTTGAAACGCTGGCACGCCAAGGTTACTTCAACGGTCTCTGGGTTGAACGCGTACAGGACAACTACGTCGCACAGTGGGGCGATCCGGAAGGCAAGAAGCCGGTCGGCAACGCGCAGCGCAGCGTCGCGGCGGAATTCGAGCGTACCTCGCGTGGCCTGTCTTTCATGCCCCTGGCGGAGCCCGACCCCTATGCGCCGGAGGTCGGGTTTTCCGATGGCTTCCCGGTAGCGCTCGACCCGAAACTCGGGCGCGCCTGGCTCATCCATTGTTATGGCATGGTGGGCGCCGGACGCGACAACGACGTCGACAGCGGTGGCGGGACCGAGCTCTACGCTGTCATAGGTCATGCCCCGAGACATCTCGATCGCAATGTCACGTTGCTCGGTCGGGTCGTGCAGGGTATCGAGCTTCTTTCATCGCTTCCGCGCGGCACCGGAACAATGGGCTTCTACGAGAAGCCGGAGCAGCGGGTAACGATCAAGTCCTTCAAGATGGCTGCGGATGTGCCGGAAGCACAACGGACGCCGCTGGAGGAGCTTCGGACGGACACACAGACTTTCACGGACTACATCGACGCACGCCGCAACCGCCATGAGGAATGGTTCAAGGTGCCGGCGGGGCATGTTGATGTTTGCAATGTGCCGATACCGGTGCGGGTGCG
>JAQGOE010000322.1 GCA_028293725.1 Gammaproteobacteria bacterium
ACTTCCGCATCGACTTCCACACTCACACACTCGTTGGAAACCGCGTTCATTGGGACTCCTCCACTGGCACGTGTTGGCCACATAGTTATTGCAAAGCATTAATTATTGCAAAGCACCACACAAGCAGTTGTCGCCGATAGCAGACAACCTGCGCACGAGTTACCATTAGGTTTGAGGTTCGTCAATACGCCCTGCGTACCACCGCGCCCGCGCTCGAGCATTATTCCCATGAATGGTGCGAAGCACAATAACCCAAGCTCCAGTACCGTGATACCGGGCAATAAAGTCCGGGCGGAGGGGGTCGGTGTGCCGCCATCACGGGGCACCTCTTGAACGGTTGTACGATTGTCGAACTTTCTGAACGTCGGGGATCGCTTTGCACTGCAGTAAATAATTTTTATTGCTGAGGGAGGGGGGGTGTGTCTTGATCAGGCATCTGAAGTAGTAGGGATTGAGTAAATGGATACGAGCGACATGGGTGGTGTCGGGGAAGGCTCTGCACTGGAACGGCGCGATGCACTGGTCGAGGAGCTGTGTCGTACGCATGAACCACAGTTGCTGGTGTATCTGACGCGCATGCTGGGGCGGGTCGATGTCGCTCGGGAAGTGATCCAGGATACTTACGAAAGGATTCACAAACTTTACAGACCTGAAGACGTGATGTTTCCGCGTGCCATGCTCTACAAGATCGCGACGAACTTTGCCCTGATGCGGCTGCGTCGCGCCCGCCTGGAAAGCAAGATCATCACCGGCTCCCAGGGGATGGAAAAAGTCCCCGACGAGGCCGCTTCCCCCGACAAGCGCGCGATGGCTGAAGAAATCAACGAGCGGCTGGTCCAGACGATCAAAGAGCTGCGCCCCAATCTGCGCACCGTGCTCGTCATGGCCCACGTTCAGGGTATCGCCCGCAAGGACATCGCCGAGCAGTTGGGGATCTCGCTGAAGAGGGTGGACAAGCGCATGACCAAGGCCCTGCGGACCTTGCGCGAGCGCATGGAATCTTTCGGCATCGATCTGCTGCGCGTCGATTGAGGGACTGGAGATCTCAATGTCAGCCCAAAACGAAGTAAACCCGGCCGTCATCAGTCAGGCCGCCGCATGGACCACCCTCGTGGACAGCGGCGAGATGTCCGAAGAGCAGCGACTCGACTTCCACGCGTGGCTCGACGAGCCGCGCAATGCCAGGGCACTGAGCGAGATTCGCACGCTGGTCTCTTTGATCCAGGAGTTGCCGGAGAGGAAAGCGGCGACGCTGCGCCGCCTGCCCCTGGCCTTCGCAAGGTTTCCCGTCCTCGATCGACTATTCGAGCACCCTTGGGGCCTGTCCGCAGCCGCCGGGGCCACTCTCGCTATTCTCATCGTCGGCGCGTGGTTCACCTTCCGACCTGTCCGGGAGTACCTCACACAGACGTACACGACCGAGAAGGGCGAGTCGCGAACCCTCGTTCTGAAGGATGGGACGGTCGTCCATCTCAATACGCAGAGTCGCGTACGCTGGATCGGCGTCGGAAAAGACCGTCGGGTGGCATTGGAGTTGGGCGAGGTCCTCTTCGAGGTCGCTCATGATGCGACGCGGCCCTTCGTGGTCACGGTCGGCAATAGCGAGATTCGTGACCTCGCAACCGAATTCGACGTTTACCGCAAGTCCAATGGCAGTGTGGTCGTCACCGTCCTCAGTGGGCAGGTGGCCATCAAGGATCTCGGGATAGGTGATAATCCGCCGGCCTGGGCGGAGCGCCAACTCAAGCCCAACGAGCAGGTCGAGTACACCTCGGCCAGCCTGATCGCCGATGTTCACTCGGTCGATGCCGCTAAGACGGTCAGATGGCGGGAGGGACTGCTGGAGACCTTCGGACAGTCTTTCAGCACCGTCGTCAACGAGCTCAACCGCTACTCGAACAAACAGATTCTGATCGCCGACCCGCGGGTCGATGGCGCCCGCTTCAAGCTCGGCGGCGCGCTCGGCATTCACGATATCCCCGCCGCGCTCAACTTTATCAAGGAAACCGCGCCTGTCGTCGTAACGGATAACGGCGACTCGTACGTCCTTACTTTCAAGGCTGATGTATCCGTGACAGAACCAAACACTGCGCCCCAGCAAAATGCGGCAGGGCATCCATGATTTCCGCTAGTACACCGCGCACACTCAACTCCGGTAGCGATGAAGACCATACGTTCCGCCTGTACGGGTCCCGATGTGAGCAGGTTCGCCTGATCGAGCCCTATGTCAGTCGCCGTCTGCAAGTACGAACGCAAACCCGATTTGAGTTGCACCTTTTTTCGTGCGAGCGCTGTCTGCGCGCCGTTGAATTCGAGCTGCTCGTCAAGCGAGCCGTCGGAGACTTCGCAAAATTCGCACAGTTTTCCCGATCCTGGCATTGAAGCAAACAGAGGACGAAAAATATGCTGATACTAACTCGACGGGTCGGTGAGACCGTGATGATTGGTGATGAGGTGACGATCACCGTTCTGGGGGTCAAGGGAAACCAGGTGCGTGTGGGTATCAACGCGCCCAAGAGTGTTGCCGTGCATCGTGAAGAGATTTACGAGCGCATCAAGCGCGAGCAGCAGGGTCAGGGTGGTGATACGGGCGATAAGACCAAGCACACGCAGGAATTCGCTCCGGCGTAGTGAGTTCTTGGCACAGCGACTGACTCGCGCGTGATATAGAGGCGCGCGAGGCCTAAAGAGGCGAGGTGAAGTCGCGCGTGACGCGCGCCTCGCTAAAACACCGACGGCGGCGCAAGCCGCCGCGTGTTAGCGACCCAACAGATGAATTACTTTCACAGCCGCGAGGAGAGTGCGGAGATCCTCGGGCTCGCCCTGGCAGATCCGGGTGTCAGTTGCACGTACACTCATCTCGCGTTCCGATGGCAAGGAATACGCCGGACAGGTCTCGCTCTCGATCGGATTGGCGGTCGGCCAGAAGGACGACACGCTCGAGTCCCTGCGTCATCGCGCTGACGCGGCGATGTACAAAGCCAAGGATGCCGGCCGCAATCGCGTCAGTTCCCCCTCCCAGCGCGGACCACAGCCGAACATCGCACTACCGGCGAAGCACGTCCGCTAGAAACTCCCGTCATTTCAAGGCACTGCGACATACAGTGGTGCGCGTCTTTAAGAACTGCATGGACGCCTAGCGCCGGGTCGCCGCACGATTGCGGCATGACATTTAGGAGACCTGAGCGTGATGTGCGGCTTGGCTGGCGGGATGACGCCCTCAGCCTCTACGCGCACGACTACAAGCTGATCGCTCATTGCCGTCGTCCCGGATGCGGACATGAGCGCGAGCTGCATATGGGTCTTTTGCTTCGTTTGTTTGCACCCGAGACAACAATCGGGCAAATGTCCGCTCGTTTTCGCTGTCACCGTTGCGGTATGCGTGGCGCTCGCGTGGAAGCCCGGTATATTGGGCCGGTGGGTGACGGACGATAGGCGGCGATATCAGTGGATGCGCAGGTAAGGAAAGTCCGGGCGGAGACATCGCCCGATTCGAGTGACGTTGGATTGCGCGCGGAGCAAGTGCTCAGGGATGTATTCGGATATCCCGCCTTCCGTGGCGAGCAGAAAGAAATCGTCACCCATGTCGCCGACGGCGGCGATGCTCTAGTTCTCATGCCCACCGGTGGTGGGAAATCATTGTGCTTTCAGATACCAGCCCTGCTGCGCGAGGGCATTGGCGTCGTCGTCTCGCCCCTCATTGCGCTCATGCAGGATCAGGTGGCGGCGCTGGAAGAGGCGGGAGTGCGCGCCGCGGCGCTCAATTCTTCGATGTCCTGGCCGCAGGTGCAGGCCGTGGAGCGCAAGGTTCGCGCCGGTGAACTCGATCTTCTCTACGTGGCGCCGGAGCGGCTGCTGACGGATCGGTGTCTGGAGTTGCTGGACTCGACGGCGAAGATTGCGCTCTTCGCAATCGATGAGGCGCACTGCGTATCGCAGTGGGGGCATGATTTCCGTCCCGAATACATCCGCCTCGCTGTGTTGGCTGAGCGCTATCCGGGGATTCCGCGTGTTGCCCTGACGGCCACGGCGGACGAACTGACCCGTAAAGAGATCATGGCGCGGCTGCACTTGCAGAATGCGCGGGCTTTTGTCTCGAGCTTCGATCGCCCCAACATCCGGTATCGGATCGCCGAAAAAAACAACGGGCGCAAACAGCTGCTCGAATTCATCCGCAGCGAGCACGCCGGCGAATCCGGCATCGTGTACTGCCTGTCGCGCGCCACGGTCGATGAGACCGCCGCATTTCTGGCGGGGCAGAAGGTGAATGCGCTGCCTTATCACGCCGGCCTCGATAACGGCACTCGCGAGGCGAACCAGAGTCGCTTCATCCGTGAGGATGGGGTGGTGATGGTGGCGACCATTGCATTCGGTATGGGTATCGACAAGCCTGATGTGCGATTCGTCGCGCATCTGGATCTGCCGAAAAGCATGGAGGGGTACTACCAGGAAACCGGCCGCGCCGGTCGCGACGGACTGCCCGCCGATGCCTGGATGATTTACGGCCTCGGAGACGTCGTACAGCAGCGTTGGATGATCGAGCAGTCGGAGGCCGCCGAAGAATACAAGCGCATTTTCACGTCGAAGCTCGACGCCATTCTCGGGTTGTGCGAGGCGGCTGAATGCCGTCGTGTTCGCCTACTCGATTATTTCGGGGAGGCCAGCAAGCCCTGTGGCAATTGCGACAATTGCCTGACACCGCCGGAGGAGTGGGATGGCACCGACGCGGCGCGAAAGCTCATGTCCTGTATTTTACGATGCCAGCAGGCGAGCGGCTTCTCGTTCGGCGCACAGCAGATTATCGATGTGTTGCGGGGTAAGAGCACACCGAAAGTGCAGCAGTTTGGCCACGACAGCGTGAGCACCTTCGGCATCGGCGCCGACCTCGATGTGATGCAGTGGCGCTCGGTGTTGAGGCAACTGGTGATGTTGCGACTTGTCAGGGTCGATCACGAGCGATTCAACACGCTACGCCTCACGGAAGCGAGTCGTGAGGTTCTTCGCGGGGAAAAGCAATTACGTCTGCGTCGGCCGGCGAAGACAGCACCCAAGCGCACCGAGCGGCGCTTGGTTGATAAGACCCGGGTTAACGCGGAAGTCGCCGACCTCGCGGGAGTGGATGACAACCTGTACGAGGCCCTACGCACCTGGCGCCGTGAGGTCTCGAAGGAGCACGGCGTGCCGGCATACACGGTGTTTCACGACAGTACGCTGCGTGAGCTCGCGCGAGTGCGGCCGCAGTCGCTCGACGAGTTGCGCGCGATCTCGGGAATCGGCGCGACAAAGCTCGAGCGGTATGGCGAAGCGCTGCTGGAGACGCTAGGAGCCCGTTGATCCGGGCACGGCGCCGACGCGCCGGCCTCCCGACATCTACGCGCGGCTCGCTACGCGTGACCAATGCAGGGCCCGCCGCGGCAACCCCGCCCCTGCCTGTTGGACGCTTCAGCGTCCCGGCATCTTGCTCATGTCCATGTACAACACGTTCCAACGGTGGCCGTCGAGATCGACGAAGCCGCAACCATACATCCAGCCGTCCTTTTCGCCAGGCTTGCCGTAGAGCGTGGCGCCCGCTTCGACGGCCTTCTTCGCCAGGTCATCGACCTCGGCGCGTGAGCTGGCGCCGAGCGAGAACAGGACTTCCACGGACCTGGAAGTGTCAGTAACGGAGCAACCTGCAAATTCCTGCATAGCCGCAGCCGGGAAAAGGTTCAGCACCACCCTCTTGCTGCCGATGAACATACTCACCATGCCGGCGTGGTTATGGCGCTCATTCATTTCAAAGCCGAGCTTGCTGAAAAAGGCCTTGGCCCGGGGCAGATCTTTGCAAGCCAGGTTGAGCCAGAAATCGTTGTCCATGACCGGTGGCCTCTTTTGCAATGGAGGGTTGCACTTCAAAAGACGGTTCGGGGCAGCCTGTTCCGACACCAACTCGCGCACCCGCAAGGTGTCATAAATCGTGTTCGATAGTCGATCAGTGCGAACATCGCACGGCCCGCTCACGCCCACATTGTGCGCGCTGAAGCTGCCCGTTACGATAACAAATGAGCCCTGCCGCGAGGGGGGCGACTTTCACCGCTAAGCCTTTAAAATCAGTACGATGAACATTCCGACCTGCAAAGCCCCTGACCCGGATACGCACCAGCCGAAGTATCGGCCGCCCCCAGGCGCGTGCGATGCTCATTGCCACATATTTGGCCCGGGCGACCGTTATCCGTACGCCCCGGATCGAACCTATACACCTCCCGATGCACCGCTGTCGCGATTCAAAGAATTGCAGTCGATTCTCGGTCTCGAGCGGGCCGTGCTGGTGAACGCAAGTTGCCACGGTGTCGACAACACGGTCATTGTCGATGCGATCGCACAAAGCGGCGGCAAGTACCGCGGCGTCGCCAACGCCGATGACTCATTCACCGAGCGCGACTTTCAGAAACTCCATGAGCAGGGTTTCCGCGCGGTGCGCTTCAACTTCGTGAAGCACCTGGGCGGCATGCCCGACATGGACGAGTTCCATCGCATCCTGGCGCGCATCAAGCCGCTCGGGTGGCACATCGATCTGCATTTCGACGCCGTCGACCTCGTGGAATTCGATGACTTTCTGCACAAGCTGCCGGTGCCTTTCATTATCGATCACATGGGCCGCGTGCCGACCAAGGCGGGCCTCGATCAGCCGCCGTTTCGTGCGCTGCTCAATCTCGCGCGCAAGCATCCGCACTGCTGGGTCAAAGTCTCCGGTGCGGAGCGCATTTCCAGCGCCGGGCCGCCGTTCACCGACGCCGTGCCGTTCGCACAGGCTCTGATCGAAGCCATTCCTGACCGGATTCTGTGGGGTACTGACTGGCCGCATCCGAACATTGCCAAGCACATGCCCAACGACGGTGACCTGGTCGATCTCATTCCGCTCATCGCGCCCGACCCGGCAATCCAGCGTAAAATCCTCGTTGACAATCCGCACCGCCTGTACGGCTTCGGCGCCTGACGCGCAAGAGCTGGAAGATTTAGGGATCATGACAATCAAAGACACCGTTCGTATCGAGCCGACCACGGGATTCGACGACGTGCCCGGCACTACCTTGTTCGATGCGCAGCGCGCACGCCAGGGCTATCACGTCAACATGTTCTGCATGTCGTTGATGAAGGCCCCGAACCGCGAAGAGTTCAAGAAGGACGAAGCGGCCTACCTGCAGAAGTGGCCCATGACGCCGGAGCAGCGCGAAGCGATCCTGCAGCGAAACTGGGGCCGCATGATCGAGCTCGGCGGCAACATCTATTTTCTCTCCAAACTGTTCTCCACCGACGGACTGTCGTTCCAACACGTCGCGGCGACCATGACCGGACTCACCCAGGAGCAGTATGCCGAGATGATGCTGAAGGGTGGTCGGTCGATCGAAGGTAATCGCAGCAAGTCGGAGTGGAAAAAGAGTGGCTAAGATCATTGCAAGCGTGAATGTCTCGCACGTGCCGGCCATCGGCGCGGCGTGGGATACGGGCAAGACCGAGACGCCGTACTGGGCCCCGGTGTTCAAGGGATTCGACTTCTCGAAGAAGTGGATCGCGGATCTCAAGCCCGACGTCATCATCCTGGTTTACAACGATCACGCCTCCGCTTTTTCACCGGAAGTCATTCCCACCTTCGCGTTGGGCTGTGCCGACGAATTCCAACCCGCGGACGAGGGCTGGGGACCGCGCCCGGTGCCGGTGGTGAAAGGCCATCCGATTTTGGCAAGCCACATCGCGCAGTCCGTCATTCTGGACGAGTTCGATCTCACCATCATCAACAAGATGGATGTCGACCACGGCCTCACCGTGCCGTTGACGTTGATGTTCGGGCAGCCGAAAGAGTGGCCCTGCAAGATCATCCCGCTCGCCGTCAATGTCGTGCAGTATCCGCCGCCGACCGGCAATCGCTGCTTCAACTTCGGCAAGGCCATCAAGAAGGCCGTGGAGTCCTTTCCGGAGGATCTGCGCGTCGTCGTCTTCGGCACGGGCGGTATGTCGCACCAGTTGCAAGGCGCGCGCGCCGGCCTCATCAACAAGGAATGGGATTCGCGCTTCCTCGACAACCTCGTGAAGGACCCGGAAGCCGATGCGAGGATTCCTTTCATCGAGTACGTGCGCGAGGCCGGCTCCGAGGCCATCGAGCTCGTCATGTGGCTGATCTCGCGTGGCGCGCTGGAGCGCGACGTGAAGGAAGTTTATCGCTTCTATCACGTACCCTCGTCGAACACGGCGCTGGGGCACCTGATTCTCGAGAACAAGCGTTAGAATGGATGTTGGGTTGATATATGGCTAAGGTTATCAAGATTGTCGTAGCAGGACAGGGCGCTTTCGGGATCAAACACCTGGAGGCGCTGCAGAAGATCGAGGACGTGCAGGTGGTCTCGCTCACCGGAGGCAATCAGCAGCAGACCGAGGAGGTTGCCAGGAAATTCGGCATTCCTCATTGGACCGGCAATCTGGCCGAGAGCCTGGCGCAGCCGGGCGTCGACGCCGCGATTCTCGCCACGCCCACGCAAATGCACGCGGACCAGTCGGTGCAATGCCTGCGTGCTGGCAAGCACGTGCAGGTCGAGATTCCGATGTCCGACACCGTGGCCGATGCCGAGCGGGTCCTGAAGGCGCAGCAGGAGACCGGCCTCATTGCCATGGCGGGCCACACGCGACGGTTCAACCCGAGCCACCAGTGGATCCACAAGCGCATCAAGGCCGGTGAGCTGAAGGTTCTGCAGATGGACGTGCAAACCTACTTTTTCCGCCGAACCAACATGAACGCGCTGGGCAAGCCGCGCAGCTGGACGGATCACCTCCTGTGGCACCATGCCTGCCACACGGTCGACCTGTTCTCCTACCAGACCGGCGAGACGGCCTCGCAAGCCTATGCGGTACAGGGTCCGATGCACCCGCAGCTCGGCATCGCCATGGACATGGGTATCCTCCTGAAGGTCCCTTCCGGCGCAATTTGCACTCTGTCGTTGTCCTTCAACAATGACGGTCCCCTGGGCACGTTCTTCCGCTATATCTGCGACAACGGAACGTACATCGCGCGGTATGACGAGCTGGTCGACGGCAAGAACAACGCCATCGACGTCTCTAAGGTCGATGTATCCATGAACGGTATCGAGCTGCAGGACCGCGAATTCATCGCGGCCATCCGCGAGAAACGTGAGCCTAACTCCAGCGTGCAACAGGTGCTGCCTGCGATGCGTACGCTGGGCAAGCTTGAGGACTTGTTGACGGCTGCTGGCTGAGCCTATCCACGGCGGGTGTCACCCGCTCACGCCGAGTCGATCTATCGGGCCGCGTAAGCGGCCCGATGCATTTTCGCTGTTCAATTTTCGTATTTCTAAACGAATGCCCGTGATATTGGGGCTTGGCAGCGTCAGCGCGGGAGTGCAGCCTGCGCTCTACGTTTCGCGCGTTATCGTATGAGTTCCAAGGAAGGATCGCTATGCAACATCCGTGGTGGTTTCCCGTGGGAGAAATCACGCGACACGTGCTCGCGTATTCGGCGTCGTTTTTCCTGTTTGTGTTAGCGACCTTGTATGGATCAGCGATCAGTCATCTAGTGCAACACTTCGTAGCGTCAAAATTTGTTCTCCACGTTGTGACCGCGTTGGAGTACGCTATTGTTGTGTGCGATGCCATTATCATCATGATCTTGATGGTCGGTGATGTCATGAGGACTATGAGGAGGTTGATGCAATGAATAAAAAACTCTGGGAGTTTGTGAAATTCAGCATCGTGTTGGGCGTCAAGTCCTGGCCGCGGCTTTTTATATCGCCGTACGTCGGCGCGGTGCGGGGCGTCTTGAAGGAGAAGGCTCGGATCGACGCCGAGATCGACGCGTACATTGCAAGGGAATTCAACGACGGTTCGGGAGGCGTCAAGCGCTGACGTCTGGTCTGCTCAGCGATACAGCGGCGCAAGCTCTCCAGGCCGACGCTTGTTATGCTCTTCGCCGAGCGGCAGCTTGGGAATGGCACTGGCGAGCGCCGCACCCTCCCATGGGTCGCCGGCGTAACACCCTCCGTCGAGGGCGCGGAGAAGGGCGGCGACGTGCGGATCCTTTATGCGTTTCGCCAAATCGTTGAGGCCTGCGATTCGCGGGCCGGGCAGTGCGGCGTTAGCCCATATGAGTAAGTCGCGGCGCGCGGCCGCCGCATCATTCTCACGGCACGCGGCGTGAAACGC
>JAQGOE010000323.1 GCA_028293725.1 Gammaproteobacteria bacterium
TCTAAGGCGCAACTCGACGCCATGGCGAAGCTGCTCAACACCAGTCCCTCCCTCAAGGTCTACGTCGTCGGGCATACCGACAACCAAGGCCAGTTCGCCCACAACGCCGAGCTCTCGCAGAAGCGCGCCGAAGCCGTGGTGCAGGCCCTGATCAGCACCTACCAAGTAGCGCCCGCGCGCCTCACTGCCAAGGGCATCGCCTCACTTTCGCCCGTGGCATCTAACAGCGACGAAGCCGGCCGCGCCCAGAACCGCCGTGTCGAGTTGGTCCAGCAGTAACGGCTCGCTCCCACTTCGTGGTCCGGGACGCCGGCTGCTTCTTGGGACGACGCGGCCTCGGGTTCAGCAGCTCTTATCGAGGTATGAACGCAGAGTCGCCGCATACGCGTCCCGCGTAGTCTTATCGGGCAGCGCCGGAGCGGAGGGATATACCTTTAACAGGTTGTCGTTGAGCAGCCGCGGATGCACGTGGATGTGAAGATGAGGCACTTCCTGAAATGCCGCTTCACCGACTGAGTGCCACAGGCTCAACCCTTGATTGGGGAAAGCAGCTGAAACGGCGCGTGAGATGAGTGAGACCGCTGCCATGAGCGCGGCCCCCGTCGCAGGGTCGAGCTCTCGGACGTCAGCAAGATGCTGCCGGGGAATAACCAATGTATGACCGATGTGAAATTGCCGTAGGTCGACCAAGGCCATGACCAGATCGTCTTCCCAGACGATACTGGCAGGCTGCGTGCCGCGTACGATTCCGCAAAACACACATTCGTCACTCATGCGCGCATGTCCGCTAGATAAAAACCGCGGGAGACACACCACATCGTACTGCAAGCGGTCATGCTTGGCGGGTGTCTAGCTCGTGTTTCAGTCGACCCACCGAGCCTTCAGACGCCGATAACAAGGGAAGGCCAGCGCAACGATGCAAGCTAGAAAGTTCTTCTTTTATGTCGGCGGACTTTTCTGCCTAGTGGCGTCGTACGCGGCGTCATGGCAGCACCGGCCTGTGTTGACAGCATTCCTGCTGTTCATGAGCTTCGGTCAATATCGATTGGCGAGGCGCGCGTGGCAAACTCTATGGGGTGACTTACGCATCGGTCACTGAGCCATTATTTCCCTGGCGCGCGGCGCAACTTCAGCACCATGAACATGGCCAGCAGGGCGCCCGCCATCAGTGGCAACGTGCCCGGCTCCGGCACGGGGACTGCCGTGATCTTGCCGCTTACGTTGATGTCGCCGCCGCTCGGCAGATTGCCGCTGGCATCAAAATTGAGGGACGCGGTCGGGAATTTCGAGAAGTCCAGTGTCGCGGGATCGACCGGTGTGCCGCCGGAAGGGTCTGAGAAATTCAGGGAAAAGCCGTTGAGTCCCAAGCCGCCGTTGAGGCCGGACAAACCCAATGAGCTGGTGTCCTCGAAAGCGACCGAGGTGGGCGTGAAAAACGTGTGGCCTGCTCCACCGCCGTTGACGTTTTTCTCGATCTGGAAGGTTCCGAAGTCGACCAACACGTCGGAGATGACATTGGGCGCCGCCGCGCTCGAGTCATATAGGAACGATCCGGAGAAAGTCTGCGGGATCTGGAAGCCGGGAGGAACCAGCGTTCCCGGGCTGATCATCTGCTGGGTGAGATACCCGGAGAAGTCGAATGTTTGTTCCATTGCAGCGGCAAGCTGCGACTCGGCCAAAAAAAACAGACCCGTTATCGCGCCAAATACGGCCACGCTTCGACGACTGCGCATCCTATCGCTCCCGGATACTTGTTAAATTCGCAGAAATCACTCTATTCCGCGACTGTATAGCGCGTCAACTGAGAGAACGTCCAGCGTAAAGCGGGACCGCTGCGGCACTCGACTGCAAAGGCCCCGCTTGTTGCTCGGATGTTGGATTACTGGGAAGGCGCTAACGGAAGATGTAACGGGAGGCGCGCCCTGATTCGCCACACGAGGTCGGATTCGACACGTTGTCGTCGAAAGGAGACGGTATCCAGGCGTCCGCCGGGTATCCGCAGATCAATCTGCGTACCGCGCGCGCTGCGGCTCCGGCGGACGCGCTGTTGGTCTTGCTTAAGACATCCCCGCACGGGAACGTCTGATGACGAGTTCGCAGTTGCAGGCCGCGGCCAGTATCAGACAGGTACCGGACTGCGTGCCGTCATGGGCTGCGGCCAACTGCATGAGCTGGGCCGACAGACTCGCCAACCGCAGGAGTTCTTCATCGGGTAGCTCGGACATGCGCTCGGACAGTTCCTTCGTCCCGATAGTGTGGCACTCGCGAGAGCCATAAAAGGGATCGCTGACTTCAAACACACAGCACCTTTGAGAAGACGGTATGACTATCGAACTGGGCGCATTGTGCTGCAGATGCATACGCGCATGCGCGCCCTCGGTCACGCATTGCGCCGCGATCGCACGGTTATCGCACCCACGCATCGCAACAGGCCGTGCTATGGCCTGACGCGATGCCACACGGGCGATGTAACAGCAGACGCGCTGCAACTTCGTTGCGAATGACCCGCGATCCTTCCGCCTGGTTTGACATCACTCGCTGCGAAAGGGACGGTGGCGACATAATGCGCCGTCCGAGTGTTGGATTGCGAGCGCTCAGCCGGAGGCATCCTCCGGTGGCAGCACCGCGGCCACCATCCCCGGATTCAACGAAACGAGAGGGCTGATCTCAAACACGCCTCCCTCAAAATTGAGGCGCTCGGTCGCGGCGACCGCGTCATCGAATGTTGGGACGTCCACCACGTAGATACCCAGCAACTGCTCCTTCGTCTCCGCGTACGGGCCGTCCGTGATGTATTTTCTGTCCGGATAGCGGCGCACGGTTTTTGTCTCGTCGGCTTTCAGCCGCATCACCGGGCCCAACTGGCCCGCTGCTACGAGCTCCCGTCGTAGCTCGGCGTGTCGTCCCATGACCTCTTTTTCCTGTTCCGGCGTCCAGGCAGCGACGCGAGCTTCTTCGCCATAGATGACAATCGAATACAGCATAAGTAACCCCTGGTGACGTGCGCAGGCCCTTCCCGCGCTCAGGATGGAAGACGGGCGGCGGAGCGTCAGGCCGACAAATGTAGCGGGGGGCGTGGCTTGCTGTGCTGATCTGGCGAATATTTTTGTGCTGGAGAGCCAATCGAGCCCGTCACCAAAGAACGGGCGCCAGGCGCGATTGGAGGCTCGCTCGTTAGGACTTGAAGAATGCCAGCAGGTCGGCGTTGACCGTTTCGGCCTGGGTGGTACACATGCCGTGCGGGAAGCCCTTGTAGATCTTCAGGGTCGAGTTCTTCACCAGTTTGGCGGTCAACGGACCGGCGTCGGCGTAGGGAACGATCTGGTCGTCGTCGCCGTGCAGAACCAACATCGGCACGGTGACTTTTTTCAGGTCAGCCGTGAAGTCGGTTTGCGAGAACGCAACGATGCCGTCGTAGTGCGCCTTGGCGCCGCCCATCATCCCCTGGCGCCACCAGTTCTGAATGACACCCTCGGAGACTTTGGCGCCCGGGCGATTGAAACCATAAAAGGGACCGGAGGGCAGATCGCGATAGAACTGCGCGCGATTGTCGGCGAGCGCCTTCTGCAGTCCGTCGAACACTTCTTTGGGCAGGCCCCCCGGGTTGGCCGCTGTTTTGACCATGAGCGGTGGCACCGCGCTGATGAGTGCGGCTTTGGCTACACGACTTTCACCATGGCGTCCCAGGTAGCGCGCGACCTCGCCACCGCCAGTGGAGTGACCGACGTGAATGGCATTCTTGAGGTCCAGGTGCGCGGTCAATGCCGCGAGGTCATCGGCATAGTGATCCATGTCGTGTCCGTCGGCGGTCTGGGTCGAACGCCCATGGCCGCGCCGGTCGTGGGCGATCACACGGAAGCCGTGACTGACGAAAAACATCAGCTGCGCATCCCAGTCGTCAGCCGAAAGAGGCCAGCCATGCGAAAACACAATAGGCTGACCGCTCCCCCAGTCTTTGTAGAAAATCGTCACGCCGTCCTTGGTCGTAATCGTGTCCTTCGTGGCTGTGGTCGTCATGGGGGTTGCTCCAGGATGAGGGGGGCGGTCGGCGGGGCACCGATAGTATCGATTCCCCGGAGGCGGAATGATGACAAGCAGCGGAACCCGATGCTTGTCCGAATCTACCGCGAATGTGACCGAAGCTACGCGGTGGGCACCGCGCTCCCCGGCCACCAGCCTGCCTTACCGGCCCACCTTACCAATGATAGACGAGCGAGAGCGCCAGCCCGCGCTGGACGCGGCTTTCAGTGATCGGGCTTTCGGCAGCGCTGCCCCGCAGCCGGCTGTAGGCCGCATCGACGTTGAGCAGCCAGTGTTGAGTGAAGAATTTCGTGGCACTGAAGCCCAGTCCCCACGAGTTGGTACCGCCATGGACATTGAAGATCGGGTCGCCCGAGGCCAACGACTGTCCCTGACTCACTCCGTACACCTTCTGCAGATAGCTGTGATTTGCCCAGGTAATCGACGGGCCGAGGAACATGACGAATCCCTTCGAGCTGCCGGGGAGTGGCATGTAGGCCTCGAGGTCGCCGATCGTCCCGTCCGCGCCGCCGATGACCTGGCGGATGTCCGCCTGCACCACCATCGGAAAACTCTTGGACAGCGCGTATGAGCCAAACAGTTTGACAGTCGGTGCGATGGAGATATTGCCCAGACCGCGCAAGTGGTCGTACTCGTCCGCCTCGCGCCTGCCGGAGTCGTAACCGACAGACACGCCTACACGATAGTGTCTTCCGCGCAAAAAGTTGTAGCCGAGGCCCTCGCCGGCGGAGAAAAAGGCAATATCCTTGTAACGGATGTTGAAGACAGGACCGCCATAGATCCGGGTGGCTCTTGCCCCCGAGTAGACAGGCTCAGCTTCGGCTGCCAGGCCCGTTACCACGCGCCAATCCGGCTGCTTCGGCTCGAATAGCTGCGCCAGGGCGATGCCACCGGAGTATTGCCACTCCTGCAGCGGAGAGGGTGTCTGCGACCAGGCCAAACCGGGCCCCAGGGCCCCGAGCACCAGGACCAGATAGACGAGTTTGCGTAAAATAATCCTAGACTCCGAAAGTTTGGCGGCGGCTTGTGCCGGTTTCGATGAACTGCCCCGCAGGGAATAACGATTCATCACGCGACTGGGTCCAATGGAAATCCCTCTCCTGCGCGGGTGCCCGAGCTGTTGCAGATATTACCAGTGACGGGCCTCGTGTCAGCATCCTGCGCCGACGCGCGGCCCCTTTGTACGTTGTACCCTTGTAGAACATTCAACAGGAGAGACGCCAATGCCGCTCGTACGTATCGCCATGCGTCAGGGTAAGGCGGCCCAATACCGTCGCGCGATTGCCGATGGTGTCCACGCGGCTATGGTCGAGGCTGCCAATGTGCCGCCGCTGGATCGCTTTCAGATTCTCACCGAGCATGCCCCGGAGGATTTGATTTACGACGCTAGCTATCTGGGCATCGCGCGCACCGATGATATAGTCATGATTCAGATTGTTTTGAACCAGCGCCCGACGAACGTCAAGCTTGCTTTGTATAAAGCGATCACCGAGCGGCTCGCCAGCGATCCCGGCGTCAGACGTGAGGATGTGCTCATCAACCTCGTCCCGGTGGCGCCTGAAGATTGGTCGTTCGGTAATGGCAAGGCACAGTACGTGAAGGAGAGCCCCTGACGGCATTTTCCGCTGCCGTCGCATCATGCAGATCCGTCGTCTCAGAATTTTCTCCGACCTCCACTTGGAGTTTTTCGACTGGACGCCACCGCCGGCGCCGGCCGACGCGATCGTGCTCGCGGGCGATATTTCCGTCGGCACACACGGGGTGCAATGGGCGCGGCGCCAGTTCCCTGACACGCCCATAATCTATGTGCCCGGCAATCACGAATACTTCGGTGCTCACTTGCCGGTTGCGCTCGATGAGCTCCGCACGGAGGCGCGGCACCTCGGCGTTCACCTGCTCGACCGTGATGCACTCATTCTGGGCGGGACGCGCTTTCTCGGCACGACGCTCTGGACTGACTATGCGTTGTATGGATCGACGCCTGCCGATCTGGATCGCGCGATGGCCGATGCGGCAGTTGAAATGAACGACTTCAGGATGATCAAGTGGGCTGAGGGTGAGCCGCTCAATCCCCATCTCGTACGCGAGCTGCATGTCACGCAGACACAGTGGCTGGCGCAACGCCTGAGCGAGCCTTTTTCCGGCCCGACGGTCGTCGTCACCCACCATCTCCCGCATCCGCAAAGTATTCATCCCAAGTACCAGGGAACCCGTTTCAATCCCTGCTTTGCGAGCGACCTCGATCATCTCGTACGACCGCCCGTGGCGCTTTGGATTCACGGCCATACCCATGAATCGATCAATTACGTGGTGAATGGGACGCGCGTCGTGTGCAATCCGCGCGGCTATCTTCCCCGCGAGCCGAACCCCTCATTCGACCCGGTGGGTACGCTGGAGTTGGGGTAAACATGAATGGGCCGCCCCCGCCCTCGCGCGCCCCCCTGACACATCGCGCAGTGCTCGCGATCGCGGTGCCGGTCATGATTTCGAATGTCTCGACGCCGCTCATCGGTGTCGTGGATACGGCCATCGTCGGTCATTACCCGAATCCGGTCTACATCGGGGCGGTGGCGGTCGGCTCGCTCATCTTCACTTTTGTCTTCTGGGGATTCGGCTTTCTGCGTATGGGGACCACCGGGCTCACGGCGCAGGCGTTGGGCGCACGGGATGATGCCGAGTTGGCCGCGGGGTTGGGGCGCGCGCTGTTGATCGCCGCCAGCGCCGGTGCGTGTCTGATCCTGTTGCAATGGCCGATTCGCGCGACTGCCTTCGCGTTGCTCGGAGCGAGCCCGCAAGTTGAGAGGCTGGCGCGCGGCTACTTCGACGTGCGCATCTGGGCGGCGCCGGCCACCCTCGCGAACTACGCTCTACTCGGCTGGTTCATCGGGCTCGGGCGCACCGATATCGGTCTGGTGCTGCAGTTGATCCTGAACCTCACCAACATGGCGCTCGATATGATTTTCGTGTTGGGTTTCGGATGGGATGTGAGGGGTGTGGCCTTCGGGACCACGTTGGCGGAATATATCGCCGCGGCCGCCGGAGTGACTATAGCGGTGTGGTATCTGCGGCGGATCGGCGGCCGCTGGTCCCTGCCCCGCATTTTGGCGCCGGCGCGGCTGAAGCGGGTCTTCTCGGTGAACGGCGACATCATGATCCGGTCGCTGGCCCTGATAACCGTGTTTGTCTGGTTCACGTCAAGGGGCGCCCGGCAGGGTGATGTCATCCTGGCGGGAAACTCGATCCTGATGCAGTTCATCGCGGCGTGCGCGTTCTTTCTCGACGGACTGGCGTTCGCAGCCGAAGCGCTCGTCGGCCGCGCCGTCGGCGGTGCCCACCGCTATGGCCTCACGGTTGCCGCCCGGATGACGACTCTCTGGGCGGCCGCTGTTGCCGTTTTACTCACCTTGGTGTTGGCGCTTTGTGGGCCACTATTCATAGATGGCCTGACGGTCGACAGCTCCGCCCGTGCTGCCGCGCGCGCCTACCTGCCTTGGGCGGCCGCGGCTCCGCTGTTAGGTGTCTGGGCCTTTCAGCTCGACGGCATCTTCATCGGCGCTACGCGCACCGCGGACATGAGAAACGCCATGCTCGCGTCGCTGGTGATTTTTCTGGTCGCCTGGTGGTTGCTACTGCCCTGGGGCAACACGGGACTGTGGGCCGCCTTCTACGTGCACTATCTCGCACGCACCGGCTCTCTGCTTTATTACTATCCCGCCCTGGTCCGATCCGTTCCCATCGCCGCCGTCAGTACACCTTAGGATTGCGGCAGCCAGCGCACCGACTGCTGGACCTGTTGGGCGACCGCGTCGATGCTCTCGTTTCCCTGCATGATCACGGCAAGACTTCCATGTGGGGCCGGGGTGATCACACCAGACATGCCGTCCTCGTGAAAACTCATGCGGTGCTTCACGCTCTCGTGAGGAAGGACCATAACAGTCACCGGGCCCTGTGGGGTGCTGACGACGAGGTGCGGTACGATGTGTCCGCGGAACATACAGCTATGGGCGTACATGACTTTGTCGGAGTCCATGTCGATCGCCACACCCGCCCGGGCCAGCGTTTCTTTTACGTCGGCCGCGGTTACCTGCTCGTTGCTCGACCAACTCTTCGACTCGTACTGGATGTGCGCCACCACGTCGTGCGCCAAAGAGTCATTGGGGCGCAGCGTCCAGACCGCAATCATCGAGATGGCCGCCACACCCGCTGCCAGAGCCCAGCCGGACCAGGTGTTCGCGCGCTTACGCCGCTGCGCCGCCGGCGCATTCGTGATGGGAGTGACAGTGGCCGGAGTCGTGCCCGGCGGCGCTGCGCCGAGGGGTGCCTTCTCCAAAGCGCGGCGTATGTTGTCATCGAGCGCGATCATCTCGCGCTGGAACTGCGTGCACTCGGGGCAGCCTGCCAAGTGCTCGGCAAGCTCCGGCGGTACGGTGTGCGGATCTCCTCCGATGAGCAGTCGGGCTTCGTTGTGGTTCATAGCACGCCCTCGCCGTCGGGCGCGGGCGTCAGGCCGTACATCGTCCGTAGCTTGTTGCGTGCCCGAAAAAGTCGGGTCAGGACCGCCGTGGAGGACAGGCTCAGCTCCTCCGCGATCTCGGCAGTAGAAAACCCTCCAAGCACCTGCATGATCAACGGCTCACGATATTCCAAGGGTAGTTTCAGAATTGCTCCCCGCAGCGAGTCGATCTCACTGTCGGGTCCCGGCGGGGACGGCATGCCTTCCAGCTCGATTCCGTCGTCCAAGGCCACCAGCTCCAAACGTTTGCGCTCATAAAGACGCGCGTGCTCACGGCGTACAATGGTCAACAGCCACGCGCGCGCCGCGGCCTGATCCTTCAGGGCGTCGCGGGAGCGCCAGGCGCGTAGCAGCGCCTCCTGCACGATGTCCTCCGCGATGGCCCAGTCCCGCGCCAGCCAATGGGCGAAACGCAGCAGGTCCGGACGCATAGACTCGAACAACCGAACGATGGGGTCCCCCGCGGGAGCCCCAACGGTTGACCCGTCAAAGGAGGAGACCGGGGTTTCGGTCCCGGAATTGCGCATGCCCCTCATTGTCGTTCGATGTTCATCACTGGTTGTGGCCGCCGTATCATGGGCCCCGGCTCAGGCCGGGCTGGCAGGTGGGCCAAGGATACCGCTAGGGAGGACCCTAGGTGGCGGAAACCGTGCAATAAGAATTGGGGCGAACCGGTCCGTGCCGTGATCCTTCGAAAATCGCCGCCGGCAGGCGGTAGGGGTCTCCTACTAACGAATTCGCAACCGGAGCGCTCATGAAATTCCTCGTCCGTTGGCTCATCGACTGGCCGCGCAGCGTGGCGCAATACCTGACATGGCTGGCGCCGCTGTTTGCCCGCATCACCGTGGGTTGGGTGTTCTTGTGGAGCGGTTGGGGCAAGCTCAACAACCTGCCCCAGGTCACGGAAAACTTCATTGGCTGGGGCATTCCCTTCCCGCATTTCTTCACCCCGCTCACCTCCGGTATCGAGTTCTTCGGTGGTCTGTTTCTACTGCTGGGTCTGTTGACCCGCATCTCCGCGGGCGCCCTGGGTGTCACCATGATCGTGGCGATCAAGTCGGCGCGCTGGGGCGACGTCGACTCACTCGAGACGTTGCTGGGGTTCGATGAGTTTGAGTATCTCGCGCTGTTTCTCTGGCTGGCTATCGCCGGGTCCGGGTCAGTGTCGCTCGACTACCTGTTGCAGCGTTGGTATGACCGGACCACTCGCGGCGGTGCCGTGGTAGGGCAGTCGGTGGCGGGCAGCCGTCCTATGTAAAGCAGGTGTTGTGGAGGGCGGGCGGTGACAATTTCAACGACCGCCCGGTCTACCACCCTGACCGGTTGCAATGGTTGCGTACCGGAACGGCGGAAATCCATTTCAATGAGGACATTTTGATGCGCGCAAAAAACACTACTGGCGTTGCTGTTGCAACCGCCGCGGCGATGCTCTTCGGTACGGCTTTCGTGGGCACGGCGGCGGCTGCCGATGACACCGTGCATTGCACGGGCGTGAACTCCTGCAAGGGCCAGTCGGCTTGCAAGAGCGCCAGCAATTCCTGCAAGGGCCAGAACTCCTGCAAGGGCAAGGGCTTCGTGGAGATGAGCAAGGCGGATTGCGCGGCGGCGAAAGCGAAGGCGAAAGAAGCCAAGTAAGCCGAGCGTTACAGGGGCTGCGGCCCGACCGCTCCAGTGCACGGCATCTGCCGCTGAATGGAGTGTTCGGGCCGATCAGCCTCGAGTGGATGCGAACTTTTGCGTCGCTCGCGAATTCCTTAAGCGGGGCCTGCTCACCTCAGGCCCGCTGTGAGGATTCTCGATGTTCCGGACGATTCATCTCCTTCCTGTGCTCGCCGTGGCGACATTGTTGGCCGGTTGCGGCGGCGGTCACGATAGCGCTCCCTCCGCCATCACGACACCACCGACCCGTGGGCAACTGCTAAGTACGCCAACCTTGGCGGGCTCGTATTCCGCGTCGGATCTGCTTTCAATGCTCAGCAGCGATCCATTGGGCAAGCTGCTGCTACAGCTCACCTTTTCGCCAACCTGTACGGTGAACGTCTACCACATGGAATATGAGACGGTCGGCGGGGCCGGTGAGGCGACTACAGCGTCCGGGGCGCTCATGGTTCCGACCGGGAGCGCCGCTTCGTGTCAGGGACCCCGTCCGCTGGTGGTGTACGCCCATGGCACGAATACCTCGAAGACCTTCAACATGGCCGCTCTGACCGGCAACAGTGAGGCGTTGCTGATGGCGTCGGTATTCGCCTCGCAGGGGTACATCGTCGTGGCCCCAAACTACGTCGGATATGACACCTCCACGCTGTCCTATCATCCTTATCTGAATGGCGACCAACAGTCGAAGGACATGATCGATTCGCTGGCCGCGGCGCGCAGTGCCTACACGACGGCGAGTACCAGTGAGAGCGGCAAGTTGTTCGTCACCGGGTACTCGCAAGGCGGTTATGTTGCGATGGCCACGCACAAGGCGATGCAGGCGGCCGGCACCGTGGTGACAGCGGCAGCGCCGATGTCCGGGCCCTATGCGCTGGCGGCCTTCGGAGACGCTATTTTCATGGGCGAGGTCGACATGAGCGCGCCCGCGAATTTCGACCTGCTGGTCACCAGTTATCAACATTCGTACAAGAATGTCTATACGAGCCCCACGGATGTGTTTGAGGCGCAATACGCTTCGGGAGCCGACGAATTGCTTCCAAGTGCGACCGCCATAACCGCGATCTACAGCAACGGCCAACTGCCGCAGAACGCTCTGTTCAACAGCACTCCGCCCAGTCCCGCGTATGCCGCGATGACGCCTGCGACGATGCCGGCGAATCTGGCTCCGTCCTTCGCCCTGGGGTTTGGTACCAATGACCTGGTCACGAATGCTTACCGGTTGGCTTATCTGCAGGACGCGGCGGCCAACCCGGACGGTGGGTACCCGACGACGACCACGGGCGTAGCGGCCGCTGCGCCGGGTTTGGCCCTACGGCAGGATTTGAAGAGCAACGATCTGAGAAACTGGGCACCGACGGCGCCAGTTCTGCTGTGCGCCGGCGACAGCGATCCGACCGTGTTTTATCTCAACACGCAGCTCATCGACGGCTATTGGGCTTCGACGGCCCCGACGAGCTCGGTGACCCTACTGGATGTGGATTCATCGGCCGCGAGCGGCGATCCCTACGCTAACGAAAAGACCGGCTTTGCAGCCGCGAAGGCCGCCGTCGAGGCGGCCGCGGTGATCGGCGGAGCCAATGGCGCCATGGCCGTACTTCAGGTCTATCACTCGACGCTGATACCGCCGTTCTGCCTGTACGCGGTGAAATCATTCTTTGACGCGCACTGAAATGTATCGGCCGGCGAGCAGGCCGGCCGTTGCCGCAACGGTCGAGGCGATGAGCACGGCGCATTTGCTGGCGGCCAGCAACGTGGGATCGGGAAAGGCGAGGTTGGCGATGAAGATCGACATCGTGAAGCCAATGCCACCCAGACAGCCTAACAGGGCCATGTGAGACCAGCGGACCTCCGCCGGCAATGTACACACTCCGGAACGAACCGCCGCTGCCGCGCCGGCAACGATCCCGAGAGGCTTTCCCACGACGAGCGCGAAAATGATTCCCAAGCCCACTGTCCGAGGCAGACCGGCTTCGAGCGAGAGCGCCTTGAAACTCACTCCTGCGTTGGCAAGTGCGAACAGGGGCATGACGGCGTAAGCGACCCATGGATGGAGCAACCGCTGCAGGTGATTCGATTGAGCGTTGGCGGGCGCCATTAGACCCAACACCACTCCGGCCAGGGCGGGGTGGATGCCTGCACGCAGCAACCCGAACCAGATCAACACCCCGGGAAGGATGTAGGCCGGCGCCGCTCGGATGCGCAGCCTTTGCATGATCCAGACGAGCAGCGCGCCGGCTCCTGCGAGAGCGACTCCCGGCAGTCCGATGCCCTTGGAGTAGGTCGAGGCGATGATGAAGACAGCCACTATGTCGTCGACGATGGCGACGGTGAGTAGCAGCATGCGCAACGCCGGCGGGACGCCCTTTCCCAAGAGCGAAAGGATTCCCACTGCGAACGCGATGTCGGTCGCCGTCGGCACCGCCCAGCCTCGACGGGACACTGCGTCGGTGTTCAGCAGGAGATAGATGAGCGCCGGCACCAGGACGCCGGCGAGCGCGGCCAGGATCGGGAGCCTGGCGATCCTGGGGTCCGACAATGCGCCATGGCGCAATTCGTGGCGAATCTCCAGTCCGACGACCAGGAAGAAGAGCGTCATGAGCCCGTCGTCGATCCAGAAGTGCAGGGGGTGCGCGGCGATGAAGTCGGGGAGGAGGACGCCGGGCCCGGCGAGGTCGCGGGGAATCGTGGCGCCCCAGAGGGTCGTGTAATGGTCGCCCCAAGGCGAGTTCGCCCAGATCAGGGCAATCGCGGTGGCGGCCAGGAGAGCGACGCCGCCCGCCGTCTCCACTTTCAGGAAGGCTTCGACGGAGCGCAGAATTCGCCGCAGGAGGGTCGGCTCGCTGGAATCCAGGTCAGGCAGCGTGATTCGCCTAGGAGGTTGATTCGCCTAAATCTGGGGCGCCCAGGACGAGCACCAGCCGGCGGCCTTGACCTGCTTACCGGGGAAAATCTGGCAGGGGCCCACTGGGGCGCCGGAATGTCCCTGGTAGACGGCGCAGTTCGCGCAGGTACTCCCGGGTACCGCGCCCTTCGCCTTGGAGGCGTCTTCTACGTATTTCACCGCCTGGGCTTCCTTGGCGTCCGGGCTCAGGAGGGGTGCGTCGGCCGCCACTGCGGCGGTCTTCAACTGGTAGGCCGCCAGGGGCAGAAGAGGGACACCGACGGCCAGTTTCTGCAGCAGGCGACGGCGGGAGTGGTCGAGACTCATGTGGAGCAGCCCTTCTGTTTATGGGCCGCAGCATACGCAATTCGTTGGCCGTGACTAGCGCGGGGATAGAGCGTTTGAGCTCCCGCGCGACGGCGTCGGTCCTGGTGCCGGGCCGCAGCTTCGGTGCCGACCTCAGCCCGAGCGGGCGCTATAGCTTTCCATCATCAGCCCCGTGCCACCCCGGGAGACATGGGCAACCACGGCGGTACGACGGTGCAGCTTGGTAATGGCGCCGAGATTGATGGCGAAAGCCAGGATGACCTGCTGGCCCTTGCGCAAGCCGAGGTTGGTGGTTTCGATGAACACCCCGGTAGCGCTGAGATTGACCGCCTTACAAAGCTTGCGGCGGCCCCCTGGAACCATAATGTAGACGATGGTCCTAGCGCGGTGCCTTGTATGCAGGCGACGTTCCACTGAAATCGAGCCTCGCGGTCTTCTAATTAGTTTCTAGCTTCTACGCGGACACCGCAATTATGCCAACGTCCGCAGTAAGTAGGACACCCACACGACTTAATTGCACCGAGGATTTGTCGGGACTGCTCCGTACGGTGGACCCGCTGCACCAAAATCGATGCTTTCAGCAGCCGGGAGTGCGTTGTGGGTGGAGTAATCGGGTCGAAGGTCCTAAACCCGGGCATCGCGTCATATAAATACGATCTCACATGGCGTCTTGTCGCGCCGGCGTGAAATACTGTTGCAGTGCTACCCTGAGGTGGCGCGCGGGACAGGAATTTGCCCCGGGACTTTCCGCCACTTTATGACGAATGTTTTCGGGGGTTGGCCATGGGCTGGATCGTACTGCTGCTGATTATCGGGCTCGTGCTCGTTTTCGTATCGACGTACAACCGCCTGGTCATGGCGCGTAACGCGTTCAAGAACGCCTTCGCCCAGATCGATGTGCAGCTCACCCGTCGTTACGACCTCATCCCGAACCTCGTTGAGATCGCCAAGGGCTACATCAAGCACGAGCGCGAGACGCTCGAGGCTGTGATCCGCGCGCGCAACTCCGCCTACGAGGGGTTGAAAGTCGCCGCCGCCGATCCCGCCAACGCGGCCGCGGTGCAGAACCTTTCGGGCGCGGATCAACAGTTGGGCGGCGCACTGGGCCGGCTCATGGCCGTGGCCGAAGCCTACCCCGATCTGAAGGCCAACCAGACGATGATGCAGCTCTCCGAGGAGCTGACCTCGACAGAAAACAAGGTGGCCTTCGCACGGCAGGCCTACAACGACGCCGTCATGACCTACAACAATTCCCGGGAGACCTTTCCGAGCAACATCGCGGCCGGCATGTTCGGATTTCAGCCGGCGCAGCCGTTGGAAATCGCGAAGCCGGAGGCGCGCGAAGCGCCGAAGGTAAGCTTCACCTGACGGCCGGCTGGCCGCAACCGCAGCCACGGTGGATTTCTACTCACGTCAGGCAGCCGCGCGCGGTCAGACGCGCTGGCTGATCTTCGCGTTCATCGTCGCGTTGCTGGCCGTCGCGCTGGCGCTCGATTTCGTGTTGTTTACGTTTCTTGCCGGTCGCAGCGTCGGCTACGGTCTGAGCGCGCTCGACTACGCGCGCGCCAACCCCCAACAGGTGGTTCTTTGCACCCTGTTGGTCATGGGGGTGTTGGGTCTCGCCAGCCTCTACAAGTCCATGGAGCTGCGCGGCGGCGGTGGCGTCGTGGCGCGCTCGTTGGGTGGCGTCCCGGTATCGAGCGATACAGCCGACCTGAAGCGGAAGCGGCTTCTCAACGTGGTGGAAGAAATGGCGATTGCCTCGGGCGTGCCGATGCCAGAGGTGTACGTGCTCGAGCAGGAG
The DNA here is from genome assembly GCA_028293725.1 of Gammaproteobacteria bacterium. The sequence continues at coordinate 15,223 of JAQGOE010000323.1, forward strand.
CCCGGCATCAACGCATTCGCCGCCGGCCATACTCCGGCAAATGCGGCGGTCACCGTCACGCAGGGCGCGCTCGATCGTCTCAGCCGGGATGAGTTGCAGGGAGTCATCGGGCACGAGTTCAGTCATGTTCTGAATGGGGACATGCGCCTCAACGTACAGCTCATGGGGTGGATCTTCGGGCTGTTCGTGATCGGATTGATCGGCCGCATGATTTTGGAGGTCTCGCCACGTAATCGCCGCAATTCGGGCGGGTTGGTGGCGCTGGGCTTCGCGGTCATGGTGTTGGGTTATATCGGGCTCATGGCGGGCCGCATTCTGCAGGCGGCGGTGGCGCGCCAGCGCGAGCGCCTCGCGGATGCTTCGGGGGTACAGTTCACGCGCAATCCGCAGGGCCTCAAGGGCGCGTTGGTGAAGATCGCCGCGTTACCTGAAGGGTCGGCGCTCGTCGCGGCGGATGCCGAGCAGGCGGCGCATATGTTTTTTGCCGAAGGTCTGTCGCGCGTGTTCGCGACACATCCGCCGATTCTCGAGCGCATCCGAGAGTTGGATCCGCATTTCGATCCGCGGGAGTTGGAAGCCGCGGCGGCCGAGCCGGATCAGGATCCGACGGCGGCGGAGGTTGCGGGGCACGGCGGTGGGCCAGTGCCTTCTGCTGCGCGCGGTCAGGTTGCCGGCGGCGGCCTGGGTGGCGTAGGTCAGATCGCGGGCGCGAACGTCGTGCCGGGGGCGGGCCTCGCCGCGGCGACAGCAGCGGCCACCGGCCCGGCCACTTCTAACTCGCCCGCGTCGCACTTCGCCAACCAGGTCGGGCGCCCCGACGTGGCGCACATTGCTCACGCGCAGGCGGTTCGCCTGGCGCTACCCCAGCCCGTCCGCGAGCTGACGGAATCTCCGGGCGGCGCACAGGCGTTGGTTATCGCTCTTCTGATCAGCAGCGACCCCGCGGTTCGCGATCAACAGCTTGCGATGCTCTCCAAATCCGCCAACGCCGCAAGCCTCGCGGTGATTCAGCGGGTGATCCCCCTGGCGCAGGCTCTCGATCCCATGTTGCGTTTGCCAGCGCTGCAACGAGCCTTCCCGGCACTGCGTCGCTCAACCGTGCCACAGCGCAAGGCATTAGGGCAGCTTGCCACTCAACTCATCCACGCGGATGCACGCATCGACGTGTTTGAATTCTGTCTCGCCAAATTGCTCGAGACGTTGTTGAACGATGAGCTAGACGCGACGGCGCCACACGGTACGGTGACGCTCGAAGGCGCGGTGAACGAGATCTCTCTGCTCTTCTCCGTCCTTGCTCAGATCGGAACGCAGGACGAGCGTGCGGCGCGGGAATCCTACGAAGTAGGTATTTCGACGGTGTTGCCGATGCGGCGTCCGCCGTACGCGGCCGTGGCAGATTGGGCGCAGAAGCTGAGCGCGGCGTTGCCGAGGCTCGAGCAGTTGCACCCTTTCGCGAAGAAAGCGGTCATCGAGGGCCTGGTCAAAACCATTGCCAACGACGAAGTGTTGATGGAAGAAGAAGCGGAGCTGCTGCGCACGGTGTGCGCGCTGTTGCACTGTCCGTTGCCGCCGCTGTTGCCCGTGATCGCTGGCGATGCCAGCGTCGAAAGCTGATGGTGGCGCGTCCTGCCGCCGCTGCGGTGCCACCTGCACCCGACCCTATTGCCGGCCCAAGAAACTCCGGATCTCGAGCCCGAATCGCTCCACCTCGATGAGGAACGAGTCGTGCCCCTCGATGCAATCGAGTGGCCTGAAGTAGGTCGTGATGCCAGCCTCATCGAGGGAGCGAGCGACGGCACGTTGCTCCGCGATCGAGAACAGCAGGTCCGTCTCGACGCCAATGACAAGCGCCTGCTCCAGCTGCGCGCGGCGGAGAATCTCCACATGCTCGCCATGTTTGCCCAGGTCGAAGCGATCCATTGAGCGCGACAGGTATAGGTAGCAGTTCGCGTCGAAGGCCGTCACGAACTTCGCAGCCTGCGACTCGAGGTAGCCTTGCACGGCGAACTCGGAAGCGAACGGATCGCCTCGCTTCATGTCAGGGCGAATCGGCTCGCGATCGAAACGCAACTTCCATTCCGCCGCCGACCGGTAGGTGACGGTTCCCAACTTGCGCGCGAGGCGCTGCCCGCTACGGGGCGGCTTGTCCGCCGTGTAATGCCCGTGCTGCCAGTCGGGATCGCTCGTAATGGCTTCGCGTTGAATCGAACGCAGGGCGATCGCGAACGGGGATGCGGCCGCTGTCCCCGAGACGCTCACGAGTCGACGTGCGGCGCCCGGAAATTGCGCTACGAAGGCGAGCACCACCATCCCGCCGAGTGAAGGACCCACGACGGCGTCGAGACGCTTGATTCCCAGCGACCGCATGGTCTCGTAGCCGGCCCGAGCGATGTCCTCGACCGAGAGGTCGGGGAAAGTCAGGCGGTAAGGTTTACCTGTCGCCGGGTCGATGGAGGCAGGTCCCGTCGAGCCGAAACAACTGCCGAGTGAGTTCACACAAATCACGAAGAACCGATCGGTGTCGATACCCAACTCGGGACCCACCATCCTCTGCCACCAGCCGTCGCTCGGGTCATCGTGCGAGGAGGCCGCGTGCGCCGACGGTGAGAGTCCCGTGAAAAGCAGCACAGCGTTGTCGCGCGCTTCGCTCAGCGTGCCCCAGGTTTCGTACGCGATACGCGCGCCATGGAGCGCGCCACCACGCCACATCGGAAACGGATCGGGCATCTGCGCGTAGTGTCGCGCGCCAATTTTCTCCTCGCGGCCCGATGTTGGGTGATCGTCGGTGGTCGCGGGAGTGGGGGCTGCTGTTCTCAAGGCTCGGGATCACTGCCTTCGGCAATGCCTTCGAAGAGCGGAGTTGAAAGATAGCGCTCGCCCGTATCCGGCAGCATCGCCAGGATGACGGATCCTGCCGGCGCTTCCGCAGCGACCTTCGCGGCCGCGGCGAACGTGCCGCCAGAAGAAATGCCGCAGAAGATGCCTTCGCTGCGTGCCAGGGAGCGTGCAGCTTCGATCGCTTCGACGTCCGTGACCGGCAGCAGGCGGTGAAACACTTCCTTGTCGAGGACTGCCGGCACGAAGTCCGGGGTCCACCCCTGGATCTTGTGAGGGGCGAAGGGTTTGCCGGAGAGGAGTGACGCTGCAGCAGGCTCGGTCGCGACAATCTGCACGTCGGGCCGCGCGAGCCGGAGCATCTGGCCAACACCGGTCAGTGTGCCGCCCGTGCCCCAGCCGGTGACGAAGAAGTCGAGCCGCTTGCCGGCGAAGTCCTCGAGGATCTCGGGGCCGGTGGTGTTGCGGTGATAAGCGGGATTCGCCTCGTTCTCGAACTGACGCGCCAGGAACCAGCCATTCTTTTGCGCAAGCTCCGCAGCCTTCTTCACCATCCCGGTACCGCGTTCTGCGGCCGGCGTGAGAATGACCTTGGCGCCGAGCATGCGCATGATTTTGCGCCGCTCGATAGAGAACGTTTCCACCATGACGGCGACGAACGGGTAGCCCTTCGCCGCGCAAACCATGGCTAACGCGATGCCGGTGTTACCCGAAGTGGCCTCGATTACGGTCTGGCCCGGCTTGAGCGTGCCTTTCCGTTCCGCGTCCTCGATGATGCCGATGGCAAGTCGGTCCTTCACGGAGCTCAATGGATTGAAGAACTCGCACTTCACGTACATTGTCACGTGCTTGGGAGCGAGACGCTGGATACGGACGATGGGAGTTTTCCCGATCGTGCCGAGAATGTTGTCGTAGATCATGGTGACCTTCTACGCTTGCTTGAATGACGGCGACAAGTTACGCCCAGGAATCTGGCAAGACCCGGACGTTATAATCCACGTGGGTGAATGATCTTTAGAAGTATGCGGCACCCGCCGCAAATCTCCAACCCGTGGGCCAACCTGACCGCCGACCGCAGCATCCATGATCAGACTTCAGAAACTCCTGGCCGCCGCTGGATTGGGCTCACGTCGTAGCGTCGAGCAGTGGATTCGCGACGGGCGCGTGACGATCGGGGGTCGCGTGGCGCAGCTCGGTGATCGGGCCGCACCGGACGACGAAGTGTGCCTCGACGGACGTAAGCTCGACCTCAATCCGGAACAACTCACCTCGCGCGAACTGCTGCTCTATCACAAGCCCGTCGGCGAGGTGACCACACGCAGTGACCCGCAGGGGCGTCCGACTGTGTTCGAGCGGCTCCCGCAACCGAGGAACGGCCGGTGGATTACGGTTGGCCGGTTGGACGTCAATACGTCCGGCTTACTGCTTTTTACAACCGACGGTGGGCTGGCCCATCGCCTCATGCACCCCTCGAGTGAGATCGAGCGCGAATACCTGGTGCGCGTTCGTGGCCGGCCACAACCCGGGCTCATTCGCCAATTGCTCGAAGGCGTGCAGCTCGACGACGGTCCCGCGCGGTTCGACCGAGTTTCGCAGGAGATCGCCGACGGAGAGCCTTCGGACGGGATCAATACGACCTTCCGTGTGATCCTTCACGAAGGCCGCAACCGTGAGGTTCGCCGACTCTGGCAAGCCGTGGGACTGGAGGTAAGTCGCTTGCTTCGCGTCCGATATGGACCGATTGAGCTTCCCCGTGACCTGCGTCCAGGCACTACAAGGTTGGCGGACGCAAAATTGACCGCGGAGCTTGCTGCTGTAGCTTCACTGCAACAAGCGCCTCCACGGGCTCCCTGGCCCGGTTTCTAAGGTCCCCAGGCAGTCAGCCGCGCGGCAACTGCTGCGTTTCTCAGTCTAAGTGGGGAGTCCCATCAACCGAACGGGGGATAGTCGTGGGGCATGTTCTTTGCGACATTTACCTTAGACGCAGCGAATTAAGCAGAGCCAAGATGCAGATTCGGGTCCATGCCGACCAGCACATCGATAGCAGCGAGGAGCTGACGTTTCGAGTCGAGGGAGTGGTCCAGGGGGCGCTGGATCGCTACCAGGATCGGGTGACTCTCGTTGAGGTCCATCTCAGCCGGCGCATTCCTCACCATTCCGGTGAGCGCGATATGTGCTGCCGTATGGAAGCTCACGCGGGTGCGCTCAAGCCGCTCGAAGTGAGCCATGAGGCGATTACCCTGACCGAAGCCATTCATGCGGCGTCCGCCAAGCTTGAACGGGCGATTCATGCGGCGGTGGGTCGGCGCAAGGGTAGAGAAATTGCTGTGCCTGCGGCAGAAGAGCATGTAGATCCCACCGCCGAAGCTCTGGGACATCTGCGCAGCTCTTGAAAGTCACTGCGAAGGTCTCCAAGACCCGCTAAAGGCCTCGGCTCGAGCGTTCCCCTTCGGTAATCGCTTCCTGCCAAGCCTCTTTCTACCTCTTTCGAGAGACTCCGCGCCTCGGGACCGGCGATTGAGCTAGCAATTTACGCGCCAAGACGCATTGACACCCTGCTCCCTGGAAATCAGAATACGCGGCTCGTTTTCGCGGAGGGGTACCCAAGCGGCCAACGGGAGCAGACTGTAAATCTGCCGGCTTACGCCTTCGAAGGTTCGAATCCTTCCCCCTCCACCAAAATGACTGGCCGGGGTGGTGGAGGCGAGAACGAATTGGGCTCGAGGTCGGCGGGTGCGGTGCATCGGCGGGTGTAGTTCAATGGTAGAACCTCAGCCTTCCAAGCTGATGACGTGGGTTCGATTCCCACTACCCGCTCCAGCGTCGTGCGACCTCGTTGATTGGCTTGTGCCCACGTAGCTCAGTCGGTAGAGCACGTCCTTGGTAAGGACGAGGTCACCGGTTCGATTCCGGTCGTGGGCTCCACTGAGCGAAATCGGTGGGGTGTGGTTTGATCTGATCGGCGCGTGGCGCCGCTGAATTTTGCGGGTCGTCGCGATCCGCAGGAAATTTGCGCGCAGCGCATGGGAAGTCTTCGAGGAAACCTTCATGGCAAAAGAGAAATTCGAGCGCAACAAGCCCCACGTGAACGTAGGGACGATCGGTCACGTTGACCACGGCAAGACGACGCTGACAGCGGCGCTGACGAAGGTGATGGCGGAGACGTACGGCGGCCAGTTCATGGCGTACGACCAGATCGACAAGGCGCCGGAAGAGAAGGCGCGCGGGATCACGATCTCGACGGCGCATGTTGAGTACCAGAGCTCCGAGCGTCACTACGCGCACGTGGACTGCCCCGGGCACGCGGACTATGTGAAGAACATGATCACCGGTGCTGCGCAGATGGACGGCGCGATCCTGGTGGTATCGGCGGCCGATGGCCCGATGCCGCAGACACGCGAGCACATTCTGTTGGCGCGCCAGGTGGGCGTGCCGTACATCGTGGTGTTCATGAACAAGGCGGACATGGTCGACGACAAGGAGCTCTTGGAGCTGGTCGAGATGGAAGTCCGTGAGCTGCTGGGGGTGTACAAATTCCCCGGCGACGACACCCCGATCATCATCGGCTCGGCGCTGAAGGCGCTCGAGGGCGACAAGAGCGAGATTGGCGTGCCGGCGGTGGTGAAGCTGGTGGCGGAGATGGACCGCTACATCCCGGTGCCGAAGCGTGAAATCGAGAAGCCGTTCCTGATGCCGGTGGAAGACGTGTTTTCGATCTCCG
>JAQGOE010000325.1 GCA_028293725.1 Gammaproteobacteria bacterium
CCGATAGCGAGCCGCAAGCCAACGTTGGAGGATGAGGCGGTCCCGCGATGCAACCCAAACATCCTGTCGTGGCACATATTCGAATAGTATCGCTTTCGGCACTATGCGCTTTTGCGATGCCAACAGCCATTCAGTCGTCGTCCCTGAGGTGAGGATTCCCGAACTCGCTGGGCTCGAGAGTAGGTGGTCATCGGCCAGCGAAACGCGCCGCGAGCCGCTTGCGCTGGGCTGCTTCACGCGTGAGTGTCTCGATCAATTCATGTGTTGCCGCCGAAACATTCCCGTCCGTTCGAACTACATCGAGCAGCGAAGGGCCCGCGCGCACGGAACGACGCAGATCCTGGACTGCTATTGTGCCCACTGCGTCAAGGAGGAGTGTTATCGCGTCGGCGACCTTATCGAGCCGTCGCGCATTATGCGAGGCGAGCTGCGCTCCTTGACACCATTCGTGGACGCTTTGGCGCGTGACTGAAAAGACTCTGGCTAATTCCGTGACCGAGAGTCGAGCCGTGGACCGGATGAACTCCAACTGTTGAGCGCTTGTGCGGTGGCCATGCTCGATGTCCCGATCGTCGATCAGCAAGCTTCCGATGGAAGTTGACGATTGCTCGAGCTGCTCCTCCAGCGGCAACAGGCCGCCCGTACCTCCGATCACATAGAGTCGGACGCGAGGCCGAGTGGAAGCTTCGGGGGACGGTGCACTGTACATCTGCACCACAGAACTCGGAGCGCACGGCAATCCAGACCAGGTATGTCGAATAACAGTTGATGCGAATGCCATAGCCCTTCCTTATAAGATTTATTTGCGCCAAGTGGCGCGCGCCGCGGGCGTCACCGTAGCATCGAATGCAACCCCTACCGCATCCCGCAGCTTTCTCATCAGCGTGCGAAGTGCCTGGGTGTCGAAGGGCTGCCGCTCCCGATACAGAGCATCGGTATCCAATATCGCATGAACCGCATTGACCGAGGTGAAACGGTCTGCGACCTTGAGCGCGATGTTTTGGAGATCAGGCGGAAGTATGACGGGGCCGCCTTGACTCCGCGTGCGCGCGATTACCTCGATCCGCTCTTCGGTGTGGAACTGGATGACACATTCGGCAAGTTGGATGGTCACACGATCGGTGATATGTGGCGTCAGGCCTAAGACCTGTGGCACCAGGTACTCGGACAGACCTGCCTCCCCATTGGGCGGAACGACGGCGTCGAGGTAGCGCACGCTCACCTGATCAATGTATTCGAGTTTCAACTCCTCTTTGACGGAAGCGAGGCCCGTGAGAAAGTCGTCCCGGAAGCGTTCGAAAGTGTCGTACTCGCTTGTGCAGTAGGTAACCCTGTCCGGGTTAACGAGAAAGACGTGAGTCCGGTCGCGATCACCGCAAACCAAGCGCGCGACTTGTTCAATTCGTGGCGGCGCTACGGACGCGCCGGGCTCGGACGGGGGAAGCGGCAAATGAACAAGGGCATTGACCTCCGTTCGGGCGTCTGAATATCCAAGCTGTCGCAGGGCGTCTTGGATCCTTGGGATGTAGTCGGCCAGCTGCCACACCGGATTGTGGCGTACCTGCGCGAGCACGCAGTACACGGGGGCGTGCGCCCACTTTTCACCCATAGCTTGCCCCATCTACCCGACAAATCAGCCGACAGCTTGCACTTCACCCGACAGTTCTGGACGGCATTTGTTCACTATCCGCTGGACTCCTGGGCTCGGCTCTATTTAAAGACAGTCGTGGGACGCGGCTTTCTAGGGAGCCAATAATAAGGAAATCAATGGATTGCTTATTTAAAGGCTTTCTCGGAAGGCACTTCCTAGCCAAGCTCACGGTGTCTGTCGTCGCAGAACGTCAAGGTACCGGACATGACATATGACGCAGTGGCGGGTCTTGTAATGCCAATTGGCACCCAGCGACCGCATCACCAATAGTAGTCATGCGGCCTTTTACAGTCCGGCCAGACTAACGAATCGGGATCACATCCCCGCTTAACTTTCCACTCGAGCCGATGGGTCCTCGTGCGCGCTGGCAGGATCACACGCTCATGCACCCACCAGCCTGGCTCGTTCATCACGACACGGCAGAGCGGCTGCCAGATCTTCGGTTGCCAGTAGCCGGACAAAGTCCAGGCTCCGTGCCCGAGAAGAATGCGAATGCGGCGCGCTTTCGCCACGCGCTGTTGGTAGCGACGTACGGAACGTTTCATGACACAGATCCTTCATGGAGGTACCTAGGTCATGGCGCGTCTCCTTGGTGAGGCCGAACACCGACTAGGCAGCGCGTACGCACCAGTTCCTCGGCCAGCAGCGTCTCGTCGGGCAGCACAGTCCGGTATTCGGCAGCCAACACCTTGTTCGGCAACCCCTCGAGCGCGTAGTGAGCTTCGGCAACGCCTTTTGTTGCGCAGATAATGAGGCCAACCGGAGGGTTCTCTCCGGGCTTCGCCCAGTGCTGACGTGCATAGTTGAGGTACAGGTGCATCTGGCCGGCATCGGTGTGGCTGAATTTTCCGGCTTTCAGGTCGATGACCAACAAGCATTTCAGCTGTCGATGGAAGAACAACAGGTCGACGCGAAACCAAGTGTCATCCAGCCGGAGTCGTCGCTGACGACCGACAAAAGCAAAATCATCGCCCAACTCCAGTAGGAAGTCGGCAAGGTGCTGGATCAACGCATCCTCTAGCTCCGTCTCTGAATACTGGTCCTTCAGATCCAGGAATTCGAGGACAAACGGATCCTTGATGGTTTCCTCGGGAGTGACCACGTCGTCGGCGACCTCCTCAGCTCTCTCCAGCATTGCAGCCTTGTTTCTCGATAGCGCGGTGCGTTCGTAGAATTGACTGCTTATCTGTCTCTCGAGTTGGCGCACTGACCATCCGCATCGGAGGGCTTCGATCTCATAGAACTGGCGCGCTAGTTCGCTCCTGACTGATAGCAGCCGGACGTAAGCTGACCACGGCAGCGGGAATGTCTTCCCCAAAGCGGATAAGCCGTCAATTGCGTCCAGTGATTCCCGACCCGCAGCTCCAACTGAGGATTCTCCCGCCAGAGTCTCAAGAACCGAGACGAGGGAAGATTCGCCAGACAGTGTCTGGCAAATCTTCTGTGCAGGCCACGCACGATAGAAGGCGCGCATCTGCCCGAGGTTCTGACGACTGAACCCCCGGCCGAAGCGCTGCGTAAGGTCCTTGGCAAGCCGTTCGACAAGGGCATCGCCATAAGTGGCACGCTCAGCCCCTCCCTGTTCAAACTGGACAATGCGGCGTCCGATCTCCCAGTATGTAGCCGTCATTGCCGCGTTGATACTTCGCGCGACCGCCCGGCGCGCCGTCTTCAGCAATTCAACTATTGCTGTCTGAATCTTGCCGTAACCCCGCATAGGATCAGGCCGCTTGATCGTGACCCGATTTCGTTGAAGTGGAGTCGCACCAACTCGACCGCGTGATTTCTTATGGCGGTGATGGTGAGATGTGCTTGTTGTTGCCATAAATGTTTGATACCACGAACCGTGACGATAACTCAACTAGATTTAGCTGGATCAGCCCTGCGATGTTGCGGCGCTTACCGCGGACACATCACACGAGAAACATCTGCGCACGATCGCCACGCAGCCACGGGGTACTAACTCCACGCGCAATTCATCTCGGGTATTTCCACGGTGCATTCCGCTGCATTTGTACGGTAGACCACCGCGGGGAGTTCCACGCTCGCACCAACCGCAACTGGTGCTGTGGCAGTAGTGGTTCACGGATATGAAACCCTCGAATGCCTTCGGGGGGTTGGTTCACGTTCCCGATACCGCAGGACCTGACTGTTCCGGCCGTCTACTGCCAATAGCTGTCGTCTGGGCTGGAGAGGCGCCGGGCACTTCGAAGGTCCCGGCTCCTCTTAGTCCGTTGGCGAGCCGGAGCGGACCGGTGGACTTGGCAGGCGAGGCCGCGGCCTCAACGCGAGGCGTAGCCTGGAATCATTACTGTCCTCAACGTGACCAGAGTAAGGATTCACCGCGGAATAATGCAGGTTTGCAACGTCCGCGCCCGCGCCAACCGCCGCCGAATCGGACGCCACCACCGCAGGCGATAGTAGATCGAACACATCACCGAGAGCAGCGTCCGACCACGCCCACGTACACTTTCACCCGGCCAGCGCTGACCAATAATCCGGTCGGGAGTTGATCTACCTCGCTCCGTGGACTCAAGACGCTCGGACTCGACGATCGGAGCCGGTAGCGTTGGTCGGCATTCATTACGAGCCCCAATCCGGGGACGAGTTGAAGTGGCAGACCGGACTCCTCCGCCCTAAAGTCAGCCTCACCATGCACGAGAAGTATCAAACCGTCGCGCACTACAGGCGGGTCGGAAATCCATCCACCAGGCTCGAAGTGGAGACAGGACACATACGTTTCATCGGCGCCGGCGCCATCGGCGAGCGTGACAAGCCTGACACCGTGAGCGCTGAATTCCTGCACTGGATCCGTCGCGCCTTCGGTGAAATGGATGACATGCATAGAGAATCCTCCCGCTCCCGCGCGTCAGAGTTCTGTCTTCATCCTGACCCAATTTGCCGGGATGTCTGTGTTGACGTCAAAGAGTATTTCATTCCGACCGTCCATTTCCGCACCGCAGCACTTCAAGCCATTAGACAATTTAGGCGACGAGCGCTCCCCCATGCGCGACCAAGCGATCGCGTCGCGCCGGCGTGACAAATGACTCGCGGGCGTTCAGTGCTGCGGTGCGATCAAGCTCCAAATATCAAACCTGCCTTGAGCTTCAACTTCATTTGAGAGACCATCCAACAATCCACAGCGTCACATCGGAACACGACGCGCGATGGCCACGTACTTCCTCCGCTCCAAGCATCTTTCAAGAGGCAAGGGCGCTCGAGTCACGCGATCCGCCGCCTATTGCGCCGGCGAGCGCATTCGCGACGAGCGCACGAGCGACGTCTACGACTTCTCGGATCGTCACGATGTGGCTTACAAGGAAGTCACGTTGCCGGCGGAACTCGAGGGCCGCGACGAGATGGCCTGGGCCCAGGACCGCGCCACCCTTTGGAATGCTGCAGAGCACGCTGGTCGGCGTCGCAATTCTCGCCTGGCTCGCGAATGGCTCGTCCTGCTACCCCCGGAGCTGACTACGCAACAGCGCGTCCAACTGGTCCGGACATTCGCCAGAGAGCTGGCCGACAAGTATCGATGCGCCGTCGATGTTTGCGTTCATGAGCCGCGGCTCGGTGCCGATCGCCGCAATCACCACGCTCACCTGTTGATGACCACTCGCGAGGTGACCCCCGATGGGCTGGGGTCACGTACGACTCTGGAGTTGGGCGGAAGGGAGCGGCATTTGCTCGGAATCGCAGGTTCTTCGCGAGACGAGTATCTGTCCATTCGAGAACGTTGGGCGCAAGTGACCAACCAGGCTCTCCACGATGCGGGCCTGGCGGTCCGCGTCGATCATCGCAGTTTGGAACGCCAGGGTATCGACCGCGAGCCAACACCGAACATCCCCGGAAAGGTGTTTTATGCAGAACGGCGATCGCAAACACGCAGCGCCGCGGGCGATGAGATCCGCGCGAGGCACCGCGAGCGGGTCGAGGCGCGGCTCAAGGGCGGCGACGAGCTTGCTCGCGTCCTGCAAAAGCAGAAGGCGGCACTCAGGGAGCGCGCGGTAGAGGATTCAAAACGTCGGGAAGCTCGTCCGAAGCAGATCCGCTGGGGCGCACTTACGAGAGAGGAGCGAAACGAGAAGCGGCGTGAGCGATATCTGGCCCGCCGCGCGACCCAGAAGTTGGACGCCGTAGGGGAGGCGAAGAGACGCGAGACAGCGCGGGTCAGGTACCGCGCGAGTATGCAGCAAAATCCCGAGGCGGTCAGGGAATCGCGTCGACAGTGGCGCAAAGCCCATGCGAAAGAGGTCAACAGCAACCAGCAGGAGTACCGCAAGAAGCACGCGCAGGAGTTGGCCCTAAAGCGACGCGAATACCGCAGGGTCCACGCTGAAGAGGAGAATCGCAAGCAGCGCGAGCGCCGTCAAAGGGGCGCCGAGCGAGGCCTGTCGAAGTCGTCTTCCCCAACCGCTGACGAGTCGGCACAACGTTGGATAGCGTACCGCGAGAGCCACGGTCCGGGCCCAACTCCCGAGGAATC
>JAQGOE010000334.1 GCA_028293725.1 Gammaproteobacteria bacterium
GGTCAGTGCCCCGAAATACCAGGCGTTCAGAAAACAACTCGCCAGCGCGCACAGCCGGATATTGCGCGTGCGCGCCAGCTCCCTGACCTGCGCGAGGACCCGTTTTGGCGCCGCGGAACCGCCAGCACCCAGTCGGTTGGCGACGGGATCGCGAATGAAAGCGAGAACCAACAACGCCACCGCGATGCCCGGCAGTCCCGCCAGGAAGAAGGCGTTGCGCCAACTGAACTCGGTCGCCAGCCACACCAGCAACAGTGGACTGACGGAAGAGCCCACGAGTTGAGCGCCGACGCTCTGCACCATGCCCATGTTGAACCCGCGCCGGCCGGGAGAGGACTCGGCGATCATGATGGCATGCGTGAGCGGCACGATCGGCCCTTCCGCGATTCCGATCAACAGGCGTGCCACCAGCAGCAGCCACCAGGACCGTGCCAGTCCGGACAGGAACGAAAAGACCCCGAACAGGAGGAACGCCGCGACCACGTACTGCTTACGGCCGCCGCTGCGATCGGAGAGCACACTGGTGCTGAACCCGGACAACGCCCACGTGAGCAGCACCGCCGCCGAAAGCATTCCGACTTGGGAGTTCGTGATGTGCAACTCGCGCATGACGAACGGCCCGAGGTAAAACAGAGCCTGCGCGTCCAGCGCCGCGACGCCACCCCCGAGGCAGAGGATGGCCATCGTGCGATTCTCGCGTGTCCAGAAGCGGCGCGGATTCAACACGAGCTAGAACGAGCGCCGCAGCGATACGAGATACGTGCGCGGCATTCCCGGGAGGCCTTCGAGAACGCCGAACGCCGCATACAGGTAGTACTCATTGACATAGTACTGGCGGTTCGTGGCGTTCTTGACTTCGAGAGCGGCCTGCCACTTGCGCTCGGCGGAGTCATAGGTCAGATGCGCGTTGAGCAGACCATACCCGCCCTGCGCCGCGATCGGTGCATTGGAGACGTCGTTGAAGGTCTTCGACTGCCAGGTCCAGTCCAGGCGCGGAGTGAGTCGGCCGGCGCCGTTGAACTCCCAGCCGTACTGGCCACCGACGTTGACTTTCCAATCCGGCACGTATGGCGCGGTATCTGCGTAAGCCGGGCCGCCGGCGACCCCGGCAGCCGCGCCCAAGTCGCGAATGTCATAGTGTAGATAGCCTAACGAGGCATTCAACATGAGCCGTGGCAGCGGCTCGGCTTGCAACTCGCCCTCCAGACCGGAGATATAAACGCGCCCGGCATTGGAGACGACGTTGCCCGGGACCCCGTTGAGATTTTCCGGGATGGTCAACTGCAGATTGCGATACTCGCTGAAATAGCCGTCGACATTCACGCGCAGCCGGTTGTCGAGCCATTGCGACTTGATCCCGAGCTCATAGGACTTGACCGTCTCGGCGGCGAACGGGCGCACCTCGTCGATCGTATTCGGGCGCGGATTGATGCCACCGCCCTTGAACCCCGTCGCGAACTGCAGATAGGTCATCAGCGCGGGCGTCCACTGGTACTTGATCGAAGTACGGTAGTCGACCCGGCCCGTATGCGCGGTCGCCGACGGGTTGTTCTCGAAGCCCGGCAGCGTGAGAAACGGTGCGGGCTGAGGCAGGTAGCGGTTGAACGTGTAGGTCTTGCTCTCATCCGTGTAGCGCGTCCCTAGCTCGAGATCGAGCTTGTCGGTGACGTGATAGACGCCATGGAGGAAGCCAGAGCGGTCGCGATCCTCCACCGGATCGACACCGTAGAAGGCGAAGTTGGCGGCCGCGATATCGATAAAGTCGTTCAGCTCGGTGTAGGCGCCGTAGACATAGGCCCCCGCAGTCCAGTCCAGGCGGCCCTGCAGCAGCGCACCGCTGAGCTGCAACTCCTCGCTGTACTGCCGGTGATAGGGCTTGAAGTAGTTGTCGTTGATATGGATCGGCGCGTTACCCCAAATCTCAGTGAACTCGCCGCGATATTGGCGGTAGGCCAGAATGTTCCTCAGGTGCACGCCGTCGCCGACATCCCAGTCGACAGTGCCACTGGCGCCCCAGGAGAGAACGTCGCTGACGCGGGGCAGTGTCTGTCCGGTCGCGGGATTGTTGTACGTGGCGTAACTCGAATACGGATTGCTCGTGATGAAGCGCGTATCGAACGGAATACCGAATCCGGTGTTGTAGCCGGCCAACGTCGGATTCTTCGGATCCACCGCAATCAGCTTCTCGGCCGCGGGCTCGCCATGATCGTCGGTAATGTCTGCCACCAGGTTCACTTCGAGCCCGTCCTGCACCAGCCACCGCAGGTTGCCGCGCGCCACCTGCACGCTATCCCCGCCGAGGGTGCCGGTTCGGCAGTCGCTACTGAGATTCGGCACGGAAGTTCGCGGCAGGCTACCCGCCAGGGACGGGTTGGCGCACGCGAAATCGTAAGTCGTCATGTAGCCGTTGTAGGAGTTGCTGCCGCCACCGACCCGCAGAAACAGCTTGTCCGGGACGAGTGAGACGTCATACGACCCCTTGAAGAGCTGGCGCTGATAACTGCCGTAGCCCACCTCCACGTAACCGCTGTCATCACCTTTCGCCTTGGGCGAGACGATGCGGACCGCGCCACCTTCATTGCTCTTGCCGAACAACGTTCCCTGCGGCCCGCGCAACACTTCCACACGGTCGATGTCGGTGAGATCGAGCAACGCTCCAAAAAGGCTGCCCTGGTACACATCGTCGATGTAGAACCCGACGCCCGGCTCGAACGCCGGCAGGAAATCGCTTTGTCCGACGCCACGGATGAACGCCAGCACCGACTTGCCGAAATCACCGGTGTTCTGCTCGATCGTTACATTGGGTGTCGACGGTGCCACATCGACAATACTCTGCACGCCTCGGGCCGCGAGATCGGCGGCGGAGAAAGCCGTGACCGACAGAGGGGCACTCTGGGCACTTTCCTGGATGCGCCGCGACGTGACCACCACTTCCTCGAGGCCCGACGGCGCGGTGTCGGATGAAGCAGTCGCGGCTGCCCCCTGTCCGGCCATTGCAGCCTCAGCGGCCAGGGCGCTCAGAATCGCAAAAACCACGCCGTTGCGCTGACCCATGTTCGAACCCCCTCATCGCGTACCCTGACCTGGTGTCAACGCTGCGATCGTCAGACATTACGGGGCTGCCGGGTAGCGCGAATATTGCGCCCCCGATATCTCATTCCTAGATAACCCGCCGTTGACTTACTCGCCGCGCCGCTGAAGAGGGGCCGGTGGCGCACCGGCCTGGTTGCGCCCGGCTAGCCACACGGAGCGAATTTCGCACGTATGCAGCTCAAATTCCCCGGGCAGCGGATGGCCCAACAGTCGGCTGTTCTCCACGGACTGCTCGAAAGCGACGGCGTCGGCTTCGCGATCCCACAGCGCGACCACGAACCCCGCCTCGCAATCATCCAGATCGCCGAAGATCCAACGTGCGCGTAAGCCCCGGACATCTTCCAGGGTTCGCGCTCTGGCGAGGAAATCCTGTTCGAGCCGCGGCCATCTTCCCGGCTTCGCACGCGCACGCACCAGGCGCATCAACATGCAACTCCTCTCCGGACCTGCCCACGGCGATCGCGGATCTCCTGCATTGTCGCCCCCATGCGAAGCCTCGATGACGCGCAAGATTAACGCGGGGTCGCCAGCAAACCAGTGGTCGAAATGCTTGCGACAATGACGCCACTGGTTTCGGCGCCCGCAAGTCATACGCTGTGGGGCGGGTCAAGCATCACAAGGGCTGACGGTGAGCACATTGCAGTTTGATTCGGCGGCCTTGCGCCGCACCCTCGGCCGCTTCGCCACCGGCGTTGCCATCATCACGGCCACCGGACACGATCGACGCCCGGTCGGCATGACATGCAACAGCTTCACTTCCGTGTCGCTCCAGCCGCCGCTGGTGCAATTCTCGATCGCGAGAACGTCGCGCAATCACTCGCTGATCTGCCAGGTGGAGCATTTTGCGGTTCACGTGCTGGATGCTGCGCAAGAGGCCCTGTGCAGGCAGTTTTCCGCCACCGACCGGGATCGTTTCCTGAATGTGGAGTTGGAGGCCGGATTGCACGACTTGCCAGTCCTGAAACGGTATCACGCACGCTTCGAATGCGCGGCCCATGTCCGGCACGAGGCCGGCGATCACACGATCGTCATTGGCCGTGTGTTGCGACTCTCCGAACAGGACGGCGCACCGCTGATCTTCTACCGCGGCGCGCTCGCCTCACTCGCGCCTTGAGCTAAAAATGCGCCCCCTCACATCCCACCATCGATCACGATGTTGGTTCCAGTGATGAATTCAGCGTGCGGGCTGGCCAGAAAGGCCACCAGCGCGGCAATGTCCGCGCCGCGCCCGATTCGCGGTACAGTCTGCCTGAAAACCTCCAGCGCCAGCTTGCGCTGCACGCTGGTCCAGTCATCGCCCAGACCCGCCTGGCGTGCGATACCCGCCAACTCCTGCTCGGATCCGGGGGTGTGGATGATGCCCAGAGCGAGCGAATTGGCGGTCACTCCCGTTCCGGCCAGCGAGCGCGACAAGCTGCGCGACAGGTTGATCTCGGCGGCCTTGGCCGCCTGATAATCCGGAAAATCCGGTGGCTGGTGAATGGCCACCGCGCTGGCAATTTGAATGACGCGGCCCCAGCCGCGCTCAACCATGTCCGGTGTGAACGTGTCGATCATTCGTGCGGTGGCCAACACGTTCAGCTCGTATGTTGCCAGCCAGCGCTGCGCCCCCTGCCCGAGCCAGCCGTTGCGCTCCCAGCCCCCGGGCCGGCCGCCGGCGTTGTTGACCAGAATGTCGATCCCACCGATGGCGCCTTCGATGCGCTCACGAAGGCTCTGAGTGGCAGCCTCTCGAGTGAGGTCGGCGGTCATGGCATGCGCCGTACCTCCGTTGCGGGTGATCTGGTCGGCGACCGACCGGGTGCGCTCGTCGTCACGCCCGTGCACCACCACCGCAGCACCTTCGGCTGCCAACAGATGGGCTATTGCCGCGCCAACACCAGAACTGCTGCCGGTCACCAGCGCGCGTTTGCCGGAAAGTTGTAAATCCATGGTTGCCTCCCGAAGCAAAGCCTGAGCATGCAGCCTGCAGCGGAGAAAACCAGTGTGTCATTTACCGGCAAGCATGCGGGCGCGCTGCGCGCGCGGGCCGTCGTCTCACTTGTCCGAGGGCGTGGATAGCGTAAGCGAGCCGCTGCGGAAGTTGGCGAAGAACTGATCGAGATTGTGGCGCAGCCGGACGAACTTGCGCTCCTGCGCCTTGCCGGCGGCGACCGGATCGTTCGCAGCAATCGCCGTGTTCACCTCGGCGCTGCACTCCAGGAAGTCGTGCAACACCTGCCGCGATACCGGCAGATTGCCGTGCATGATCCACGAAGGGAATGCCTTGGCGCTGCGCAAGAACAGATCCAACACGGGATTTCTCGCCAGCGCGAACTGCCGCTCCTCGACATCGATCAATTCGCCGAGCAACACCGTATCCGTGCGTTTTCCCAGCGCCGCAAGCGCAGCCCGGGACGGCTCGAGACAACTCGTGCTTTTGACCTGCCCCGCGGCCAAAGCGATCATCTCCACGCCCAGCCACTTGAACGCGGCAAAAGCCTCGTAATGGCTGACCCGGCTGGCCGCGAAGTGACAGCAGATCAGGCGGCTCGCCGCGGCCGGACCGGGTGTGCGAGCGACGAGGCCGTGACCCCGTCCAGGCAGGCTCGCGGCCGTTTCCGCCGCCTCGAGGATACGGATCGCCTGACGTAACACACCGCGGTCGATCTGATAATGCTCACAGAGTTCGAACTCGTTGCCGAGGGCGTGGCCGTCGCGCCAATTCCCGGGACCCACATGCTTCATCAGCCGACGGACGATCTGCCCGGCGCGGGTTCGGTCCAGAGTCGCGCCTCCGAGAGCTCCCGGGCGGCTCATCGCCGCCGGCTCTACAGACTCCGCCTCGATTCGTCGGGAGCAGGCCTCTGCCCAAGCGGCCGCGCTGCGTGCATCACCGCGGCTGATGGCGACAACGAGCCGGTCGATGCACCGACCCAACGTCCCGCGCCGCGCTCGTCCATCGGCGGTGGCGCCCTGGGGTAGCGGGAGACGGCGCAACTCATCGAGACACTCGGAGTAAAAGGTCACCACGGAGTTGCCGGCCGCGGCATTCAACAGGCGACGCAGGGTCCTCCCCGGTGCGGGGACATCCAGCGCCTCATGATCCAACAAGGGTAAAAACTCGAAGTGCGCGCCTCGTTCGGTCGCCATGCAGGCGGCCACACGATCCAACACAATGCGGGCGCGCCTGACGTGACCGTCGGTGACGCCAATCAGAAAACAATAGCCGCCGATCATGTCATGGAGGTTTCCCGCCGCCGGCGCGGAAAGCTCCAATCCCCCACGCCGGCCGCGGCGCATTCGGGCGGTACCCCGCGCCTCGAGGATGCGGGCCGTCTCGCGCACGACGGCGCGTCCCACACCGTAGCGGCGCGCCAGGTCGATCTCGCAACCGTAGATCTTCCCTACCGGCCAGCCGTCGAGGATGAACTGCTCTTCCAGCGATCGGGCCGTGCGGCCGGCGCACTTCAGCATAGACTCGGCATCGCCGACGACGCAGGAGAACAGTCGGGCAACGCTGAGTGGGTCGCGAGACGAGTGGACCCCTGCGCCGCCGCTCTCCGGAAAGACGCGGGCGTGTACGGGCTCCACAGCCAAGTTGGCCAAGACACTCATCGCCCCCCTCCGGCGTTGAATTTTGCTCGCGGCCTTCGCGCGCCGCTGGCAAGTCATTGTGAGTATAGCGAATCGGCCTCCTCAAACCAGGAGGCGGATTTCCGCGCCGCTAATCCCACCTCTGGTTTAGCGCAGGTTGCCGCGGTAGCGTGTCAACGCCAACCGCCAGCCACCGAAATCCCCCTTTATGACCAAACCCTTTCCCGAGATCATGTCGCGGGGTCACGATGAGCCCTTTCGAATGGAGGGCGACCTCTTCGATCTGGAGGTGACCGAAGGCCACATCCCCCGCGAGATCAACGGCTTGTTGGCCCAGGCGGTCCCCGATCAGCAATTCCCGCCGGAGGTCGCGCACCTGTGGCCGATGGACGCGAGCGCTAACGGCGACGGCATGGTCCGTGCTTTCCGCTTCGAGGGTGGGCACGTGGATTTCCGCAGTCGCTATGTGAGGACCGAGCGATTTCTGGCCGAGCGCGCGGCTCGCCGCTCCCTATTTCCGCATTACCGGAATCCTTTTTTCGACGACCCCAGCGTCGCCGGGAAGGATCGCACGACCGCCAACACCGCCCTCTACCTGCACGCAGGAATGCTGTTCGCCAGCAAGGAAGACGGTCCACCCTACGCACTCGATCCCGTCACGCTCGAAACCCGAGGTGCCTGGCGCGCCGGCGGTGGTGCGATCGAGAGCCGGACATTTACGGCGCATCCGAAATTCGACTCTCGCAGCGGAGAGATGTTTGGTTTCGGTTATGCCGCGCGAGGCGAATGCACGCCCGACATAGCGTATTACGTAATCGACAAACAGGGGAAAGTGACGCACAGCGCCTGGTTCCAGGCGCCGGTGGCCGCCATGATTCACGACTGCGCGCTCACCGAGCACTACATGATCTTCCCCATCATGCCGTTCACCAGCGACCTGGAGCGGCTGAAGCGCGGCGGCATTCACTTTCAATACGAGCCGCAGATGGAGCAGATCCTCGGCGTGATGCCGCGCTATGGTGGCGCCGCCGAGGTGCGTTGGTTCCGGGGGCCGCCCGGTTTCGTCGGCCATACCGTCAATGCGTTCGAGCGCGATGGGCAGATCTGTTTCGACTACGTCCATGCCCACGGCAACGCGTTCGGTCCGGTCTTCCCCGCCCAGGACGGCGAGTTCACTCCTCCCGGCGGTGTCCGAACGTCGTTCGCGCGCTGGATCATCGACTACCACGCCCGCGAGACGACCCTGCAGCCGGGTCGGCAGCACGTTATCCTGATGGACGCACGCTTCGGCGAGGGCCCTCACATCGACGAGCGCTACGCCCTGCGCGAGCACCGTTATATCTGGATGCCCGGCCTCGATCCGAGCCGGCTCGCGACCGACGAGCGCGGCCGGCCGATGCCGGTGCTGTTCAACACTCTGCAACGCTACGATCTGCAAACCTGCGAGATCGACGAGTGGTTCGCCGGACCGACCTGTACGTTTCAGGACCCGGTGTTCCTGCCGCGCGCGGCGGATGCGCGCGAAGGTGAGGGTTATCTCATGGCAATCGTGAACGACGTTCCGAAGCGACGCAGCGAAGTGGTGGTACTCAACGCCCTGGCCCTGGCGGACGGACCGATCGCGCGCATTCGTATACCCGTTTCGCTGCGTATGGGCATTCACGCCAGCTGGTTCGATGCGGCTGGATTTACAAAGTAACCCCTGCGGGAGCGCTCATGGCCGGTCAGACAATCCTCGAACAGAACAAACACAAGGTCCGCGAGCTGATGCGGCTGCTGGTGGACCCGGCCACGGCGTACCAGGCGGCGCCGCTCCTGACTGAATCCTACATTCAACATAACCCAAACATCGCCTCCGGGCGCAAGGCAATCCTCGAATTCACGCAGAGCGCCGCCGCACAGCGGGCGCGCGAGAACATGGCACCCGCCGGCGAG
>JAQGOE010000061.1 GCA_028293725.1 Gammaproteobacteria bacterium
GGCCGACGTCGCTACGGCATCGAGCTCCCGCGCCGATTTGTGCCCCGAGTACACGGCCGCCTGAATCGTCCCCGGCGCATAGCAGTCGCCAACACGCATCAAGCTGACGATTCCCGCATCGGCTAACTCCTGCGTCCGGCCCTCCAGCGCCGCGTAAAGGCCATCGACTGGCAACCGCGCCGTCACGGTAACCACCGCCCGCGCCTCGCGCTCAGTCGCCACGCCCGTCAACCCATTGACCAGGAGCACTCTACGGCCATCGAACCCCCGAATATTCGTATAGGGCACGACATTTACTCCCAATCGGGCCAGCCGTTGCGCGATCGGGAGCGCCTCCAGCGTATTGACAGTCCAGGCGGAAGGAATCGCGGCAGGAGTCACGAGCGTAACCGGCAACCCCGCACTGACACACTTCTCCGCCAGCACGCCGCCCATGTAGTAATGGTCGTCGTCGAAAATGACCGTCGGTCCCGGTGGCATCCGGCCTTCCATGATGTCGTCCGGTGTAAATACTCCATCGCCGGCTCCAGCAAAGCCCTCGATCGCACACCCATTCTCCCGACCGATACCATCCCGCCGCCAGCGTGCGCCCGTCGCGATCACGACATGCCGCGCACCGAACTCGAGAATATTCGACGCATCGAGCGGGCTATCGCGATAGATCTGTACATTCGTCAGCTTGTTGAGCTGGCCCACGCGCCAATCGCGCACGCGCAACCACTCGCGCAACCCAGGTAGTGCCGATTCGCGCGTCACGCGTCCCCCGAGCTCCGTAGTTGCTTCCGCGAGGTGAACCTCATAGCCACGTCGGGCCGCCGACAACGCCGCCTCCAACCCGGCCGGGCCCGCACCCACCACCAGCACCGTGCCCTCAGACGCTCTGGTCGGGATCCTCTCCGGGTGCCAGCCACGGCGCCACTCCTCGCCCATGGTTGGATTCTGAGTGCAACGCAGGTTACTGCTCGTGTAGTCACTGGACACGCAGATGTTGCAACCGATGCACTCGCGGATGTCGTCGACCCGCCCTTCCTCGAGCTTCTTCGGCAGGAAGGGGTCGGCGATCGACGGTCGCGCGGCGCCGATAAAATCGAGCACACCGCGACGAACCTGGCTCACCATCGTATCGGGCGAGGTGAACCGCCCCACGCCCACCACCGGCTTGGATGTCACCGATTTGACGAAGCGTGCGTAGTCCTCCTGGTAACCCTCCTTGGCGAAGCGCGACGTCTGACTATCGTGGGTCCAGCCGGAGATGTTGACATCCCACAAGTCAGGCAGCTCGGCGAGCATTTCGATCACCTCGCGCCCTTCGCCCGCGCTGGTAATACCGTCCGGGCCCAGCAACTCGTCGACCCCCAGTCGCACGGCCACGGCACAACGATCCCCAACCGCGTCCTTCGTATCCTCGATGACCTCGCGCAGGAGTCGGACCCGGTTCTCCAGGGTGCCGCCGTATTCATCGCTACGGTCATTCCTGCGACGCTGCAGAAAATGCATCGCCAGGCTCAGGTCGTGCGAGGCGTAGACATAAACGATGTCGAACCCGGCACGTTTTGAGCGCAGTACTGCGTCGCGGTGCCACTGCCGGAAATCACGGATGTCCCGCTTGTTCATCGCCCTGGCCTGCACGGGAGCATAGGGAATGACCGGTCTGTGCGAAGGCGCGAGCGGAATCTCGCGCGTCCCGTAGTTTGCGCAGGAAGCACCCTGATGAACGAGCTCGATCGCGGCCAGCGCGCCATGTTCATGCACCGCATCGGCCATCATCGCGAGGGCGGGAATGTCATCATCCGACCACAATCGACCCTCGTGGGAAGGCTCACAGTCACTCGTGGGGTGAATCTCCACTTCCTCGGTGGAAACAACAGCCCATCCGCCCTCCGCCTTTACCCCGCGCAGCGCCGCTAGCGCGCGCGGCTGCGTCCATCCCATGCCGTTGCAATGTGGCACCTGGTAGAAGCGATTCCTCGCGACGACCGGCCCGATGCGAACCGGCTCGAAGAGCACGTCATAGCGCGGATCGCGCGTCACGTAGTGTCAGCCGTGGCCGCATCAACAGCCTCGCCAAGTCGCTCAACAATCACATCGACCTCCGCATCCGTCACAATGTAAGGCGGCGCCAGCAACACATGATCACCCCGCCGCCCGTCAACCGTCCCCGAGCCAGGGTAGACCAACAGCCCCCGCTCGAATGCTTCTGCCTTGATCCGCGCGCTCACCCGCAACGCGGGATCGAACGGCATCTTTGTCTCACGATCCGCGACGAGCTCAATGGCCATCAGCAGCCCCCGCCCACGCACATCACCAACATAACGATGTCGCCCGAAACGCTCGATCAGGCGCTCTCGTAGACGCGCCCCGGCCGCGCCCACGCGATCCAACAGTCCCTCGTCGCGTATGACGTCCTGAACCGCCAGCGCCGCCGCACAGGCGACCGCATGAGCGCTGTAGGTATGGCCATTCACGAACGCGCCCGTACCCGTAACAAACGCCTCATAGATTTTATCGGAGCACAGAACCGCTCCGATCGGCTGATAGCCGCCAGCCAACCCTTTGGCAAGGGTCACGATGTCCGGGACAACTCCTTCCTGCTCGCAGGCGAGAAACGCTCCCGTGCGTCCAGCACCGCACATCACTTCATCCAGGATGAGCAACACGTCATGCCGATCGCAGATCTCCCGGATGCGACGCAGATAGCCGGGCGCCGGCGGTACGGCCCCCGTCGTGGCGCCCACGACCGTCTCCGCAATGAAGGCCATGACAGTCTCCGACCCAGCCCTCAGGATCTCTGCTTCCAGGGCGGCGGCAGCCTCCCGACCGTAGTCCTCCGCCGTCTGCCCAATGCGCGCGTAGCGATATTCGAAACAGGGCTCGATTCGAGAGGCTTCGAAGAGAAAAGGCTCGTAAGGTGCGCGCCGTCCCAGGTTACCGCTCACCGCAAGCGCGCCGAGGGTGTTGCCGTGATAACTCTGTCGGCGGGAAATCACGCGCGTGCGTCCAGGCGCCCCTCGCTCGATCTGATACTGACGCGCCATCTTCATCGCTGTTTCGACGGCCGCGGAGCCGTTATCGACGAAATACACACGGCTCAGCCCCGCCGGAGCCGCGGCGGCCAGACGATCGGCCAGCGCCTCGGCCGGCTCGTTCGTAAAGAAACTGGTGTGAGCGTAGGCGATCGTGTCAGCCTGGCGAGCAATGGCTCGGGCGACCACCGGATGCCCATGACCGAGACAGGACACGGCCGCTCCGCCGCAAGCATCAATGAATCGCCGGCCATCCGCTGCAATGAGCTCAATGCCACGACCACCCACCACAGTGGGCAACCCGGAGCGCGTCGACCGGTGGAAGACGTGTTCACTCATGCGTGACTACTCCTGAGCATCATAAGACCCGGAAGAGTAGAGGCCCTTCTCCACCGCCCTGACACGACTAACCGCCCCATCGCCCGCATGGGCAAGCATTGCCGCGGCAACACTCTCCACGAGAGCCACCGCCGACGTAATCGACGGAAAGAACGAGGGGCTCTCCGCCCCAAACAGCAGAATCGACTTCGCATACTGCGACAGCGGGGTAACCCGACTGTCGGCAACCGACACCAGGGACGCGCCCGAGCGCGCCACCGCGTCCGCGACGAGCCGGATATCTCGGGCATACGGCACGAAGTTGATCGACAGCACAGCATCATCAGAACGGATATCCGCCAGGTCCGCGACGAGGGACGCGCCTTCCGAGCCCAATAACATCACGTTGGAACGGAACAGACGGCAGATGTAGGTGAAAGCCAGTCCCGGCGCGCGGCAGCTCATGAACGCGGCAACGAAAATGCGGGGCGCCCGACTGAGGATCTTCGCCGCAGCATCGATGGCGTCGGGGGTGTTGGCGCTGGTCGCGTGCTGAAGGGCGGCCGCCTGCGCACGCATCACTTCATCCACCAGGTGAGGCACCCCCTGGCGTTTACTCAGCGCGTCGGCCTTCTCAGCATAGTGGGGTGATGAGGAGCGGAAATATTCAACGTAGACGTCCCGGAAGCGAGACCAGTCCTCGTGACCGAGCACGCGCGCAAGCCGCAGCAGGGTCGCCGGCGCCACGCCCACCCGACTCGCGATCTCGCGCATGGACGAGATCACCATTGCGTCGGGGTGGTCCACGATAAAGCGCGCGCCGAGGGCCAGCTGCGGAGTCATTTCCGGCAGTCGCTCGATGATCCGCTCGGATAGCGCTCGCACCGTCATACGCCGCAATATTCCATATGATCCTTTTCTTCGTCAATGGAACATTTGTTTTTTCCGACTCCGCAAGTAGGCAGATCTCTCTATCTTTCTTACCGGCGCGCAGCGCAGCTAAATGTAGCGGGTCGCTTCGACCCGCAGGAAAGTGGGCGAAGCCCTAGTCAATAGTCCCTTCCGGCGCTCCGCGCCCCAGCACATCCGGCAACGGCTGCCCCGCATCCGTGAAAGACAACGACACCGAATTCAAGCAGTGCCGCTCGCCCGTCGGCGGCGGCCCATCGGGAAAGATGTGCCCGAGGTGACTTCCACAGCGCGCGCACACTTCTTCTACCCGCACCATGCCGTAACTCGCGTCGCGCAGCCGCTTGATGTGCGTTTCCGCGTAGGGGCGGAAGAAACTCGGCCAGCCGGTACCCGAGTCAAACTTCGCGCTGGAGCGGAATAGCGGCAGCCCGCAGAAGCGGCAGGTGTAAGTGCCGTCCTTCTTGTTATCGAGAAAGACTCCACAGAACGCAGCTTCGGTCCCGTGCTCGAGCAGCACACGACGCTCGCTTCCGTCGAGTCCGGCGGTGATCTCACGTCGTTGCGCTTCGGTGGGCGGGGTCAGGTCAAAAGTGCTCATGACAGGTCCTACCTGGAGTGAAAAAGATTGACTTTCGTTGAGCGTCGATTGTTGGGGCCTATTACACGCATTGCAATCCACTTGACATATCGCACGCAAGGGTACGCCGCTGTCATCGAGCCCGCGACCCGATTTGCAGCGGCCAGCTTTCATCTGTGAAAGCTCCAAAGCTTGGCCGTGCCTGACGCAAAAACGGGACTGGTATTCCTAACACGCCGGCTCGATGCGCGGCGCGCCCGTGTCGCGTCGGAACGAGTCCGACCTCTGTCACCAAAATTTTAGTTGTCGCAAATTGTTGACTTAAGATTTGTCGGAGGCGTACGTTTAGGCGCGACCACGGAGTGGGTCGCCCGATCGTCGACAGCAGGTGCGCGCAGCTGCGCTCCCGGTGCCTGTCGTTGGCGATGAGGGTCAAGGGGATTGGAGCGCAAGAATAAATTCGAACCTAAGGGAAGGATTCATGAAACCCACGATCTATCTTGGGCGCGGCACTGCCGTTGCCGCCGTACTTCTCTCGAGTGGAGCCTTTGCCGGCGCGATGTCGCAGGCGGACGTCCAGAAACTGGGATCGGGTACCAGCCATCCCTACATTGTCATCATGAAGAACCAACTCTCGGGGGCGGATGCGATCAACGACCAGGCGCCCGTGATGGGCGAACTCAACCAGATCGCCGCCAAGCGTGTAAAGCAATTCCGGACGGTCAACTCGCTGGCCGCCACGGTCACCGAAGCCGAGGCCGAGCACTTGAAGACAAACCCCGGGGTTGCCCTCGTGGTGCCCGACGTGGTGATCCATCGCGCCCGGAAAAAAACCGGCACCTCGCCGGCGAACGGCTCATCGCTCACTGCGCACGTCATTCCCGGCGCCTGCGGACCCAACGGCAAAGTGCTCCTCGAGCCGGAAGCGCTGCAGACCACGAACACCAACTCCGACGATCCGCATGCAAAAACCGCTCGCTCGCTGGGTATCACCGGCGCCGGCGTCAAGGTGGCCTGGATCGCGGACGGCATCGACCCCAACAACATCAACTTCATCCGCAAGAACGGCAAGTCGGCCTTCATCGATTACCAGGACTTCTCGGGTGACGGACCGGGCCAGCTCACGAACGGCGACGAGGCGTTTCTAGACGCCAACTCCATCGCCGGCCAGGGCCTGGTGAGCTATAACGTCGCGAATTTCAGCGCGCAACCCGATCCGAGCGCCTGTAACGTCCGCATCGAGGGCATGGCGCCCGGTGCATCGCTCGTCGGTCTGAACGTGTTCGGCACCTTCGAGGACACGACCGAGTCGAATTTCCTAGAGGCGATCGACTACGCGGTCACCGTAGACCATGTGGACGTGCTGAACGAATCCTTCGGCTCGAACCCCTTCCCCGACGTCACCGCGCTCGACGCGACGAAGCTGTTCAACGAGGCGGCTGTCAGGGCGGGTGTGACGGTTACGGTGTCCAGCGGCGACGCTGGTTTCACCAATACAATCGGTTCGCCAGCCACCGATCCGAATGTCATTGCCGTTGGCGGCTCCACCGCTTTCCGCTTCTATGCTCAGACCAACTACGCCGCCGCGCGCTACTTCGCGACGACGGGATGGCTGAACGACAACATCAGCTCCCTGAGCTCCAGCGGCTACACCGAGACCGGTAGAACCATCGATCTGGTTGCACCCGGTGACCTCGGATTCTCCGCCTGCGAAGCCAGTGCGACCTACGCGGGCTGCACGAACTTCACGGGTGCGCCTTCCAACGTCGAGGAAGCCGGCGGAACCAGCCAGTCGGCGCCCTTGACCGCCGGTGCCGCGGCACTGGTCATCGAGGCCTATCGCAAGTCCCACCACGGCGCCTCGCCCACCCCGGCGCTGGTAAAGCGGATTCTCGCCAGCACGGCGACCGATCTCGGAGTTCCCGCGATTGAGCAGGGCTCCGGCCTGGTCAACACCTACAAAGCGGTCCTGCTGGCCGAATCCATCGGCAAGGATCGCGACGACGCAGTGGGCCAGTCGCTGCTGCTATCGCAGACCCAACTCACCGCCATCGGCGCAGCGGGCAGCACGCAGAGCTGGCCGGTTACGGTGACGAATACCGGCGCATTGCCGCAGGTTCTCGCGGTCAGCGGCCGGACCTTCGGGAATGCGGAGCATGTGCAGAGCGGTACCATCACCCTGACGGACGGCACCAGCCGGCAGTTTGCGAACTACCAGGGCATCCAGAACAACTACGGCAGCTTCACCTTCAAAGTCCCCTTCGGCCAGGATCGACTGAGCGCCTCGATTGCCTACCCCGCCCCCGCGGGCGCCGGCAACAATGCGCGCGTGCGGCTCATCCTCATCGATCCGGCAGGTCGCTTCGCGGCCCATTCGCTGCCGCAAGGCGTGGGCAACTTCGGCAATGTCGACATCCGCCAGCCACTGGGCGGAACCTGGACCGGTGTCATCTTTGGTGACGTCGCCTCGGCTGGCGGCACCAACGGTGCCATCCCCTGGGAGGTGTCGACGCAGAAGTTTGTTCCGTTTGCCTTCGTCTACCCGCAGGTGCTGTTCCTCCGACCGGGCCAGAGCGAGACCGTGCATGTGAGTGCCACGACGCCCACGACGCCCGGCGACTCGTCCGGCTCGATCGTTCTGACCTCAACCGGCGGTGGAATCGATCCCTTCATCGGCTTCGAGAGCAACTCCATTCCGGTGGTGTTGCGCAGCCTGGTGGACGTCGCGCACGGCGGCAGATTCTCCGGCACCCTCACGGGTGGCAACGGTCGACCCAACGGACAGGGCCAGATCAACTACTACGAGTTCAAAGTACCGCCGGGCCAGACCAGCATCATGGCCAACGTGTCACTGACGAACGACCCCGCCGATCCGGTCGGCGCCTATCTCATCGGTCCCGATGGCGCGGCACTGGGGTTCGGACAAAACAGCCTGGGCAACACCGCTCTCAAGTCGTTGACCGCCTATACGCTCAACCCGGTCCCGGGCACCTGGACCCTGATCGTGGACTTTGCCGAGCCGGTGGTGGGTAACGAGATCTCCCAGCCCTTCAGCGGCAACATCAAATTCAACAATGTGAGTGTGACCGCTTCCGGCCTGCCGAACAGCAAGAGCACGACGCTGGCGGCGGGTACTCCAGTGACGGTACCGGTGACGATCACCAACACGGGTGCCGCGCCTGAGGCGTACTTCGTCGACGCACGGTTGAATTCCACTACCAGCATCTCCCTGCAAAACATCGATCCGCCTGATAGCAGCGCCGGCTACGCGCTGCCTCTGACAGGGGGACCGCCAGAGTGGATCGTCCCGACCCAGACCTCGAGCGTCAAAGCGGCAGCGAGCGCCACTCTGCCGATCGTGTTCGACTTCGGGCCGAACCAGGGTGACCCGGATATCTTCGGACCCGCGGGTGCCAACAACACCGCGGCGGGCCACTACAACCCGACAAACGGCGCGGTACAGAATGGCGTCTGGTTCGGCTTGCCCTCGGAGATCGGGCCGTATGCCGGTCCGGCTGCTGCCGGATTGGTGAATATGACGTTGACTGCGACCACCAAGGCCTTCGACCCTGCGGTCACCACCGACGGTGGCGACCTGTGGACCTCGGCCTTCGATCTGTCGGTGCTGAACACATTCAACCCGATCATCATCAACCCCGGTCAGACTGCCGTGATCAACGTGACCATCACGCCGGCCGGCCCTTCAGGCACCGTGGTGAGCGGTAACCTCTACATCAACGACTTCATCGGCGGGGTACCCCCGTATGGTGAGACCGCCGGTGACGAGTTGGCCGCGCTTCCGTACACGTATGCGATCCAGTAAGAAACCGAACAACTAACAAGAAACCAACCTGAATTGGGTCCGTCGGCAAACCGGCGGACCCAATTTTTTTGCGACAGGCACTCGCGCGCTGAGCCCATCCAGGGCACCGCCCAGTGCTATTTCACCCGCTGCTTCCCCAGCTTCCGCGCCAGCGTGCGCCGGTGCATACCGAGCCGTCGGGCTGTCTCCGAGATGTTGAATCCGGTAGCCGCGAGGGTCTCGTGAATACGCTCCCATTCGAGCGTCTTGATGGACGTGGGCCGTTCCGTCAAACCGACTTCCGCATTCCCCTCCGCCCGGCCGAAGGCGGCTTCGATATCATCCGTGTTGGAGGGTTTGGCCAGGTAATGACAGGCGCCGAGTTTGATCGCCTCCACCGCGGTCGCGATGCTGGCGTAGCCAGTGAGCACGACGATGAGTGTGTCGGGATCATGCTCGTGCAGTGTCTGCACACAGGCAAGACCCGATGCGCCGCCGGTGAGTTTGAGGTCGACGACCGCGTAGTCCGGCGTGTGCGCCACGAGTAGCGCCTTGACCTCCTCGAGGTTCGTGGCCTGCAGTACCGTATAGCCGCGCCGCTCAAAGGAGCGACTCAGAGTTCGTGCGAAGGCTGCATCATCCTCGACGATCAGCAGCAATCGTTCAGCTTCCATCGCTTGCGCCCTCCTCGTCCAAGGTTATCGCGGCAAGAGGCAAGGTCAGCGTCACCATCGACCCGCCCTCCTCGCGATTTCGCGCGGCGACGCTACCGCCCAGCGTACGCGCCACGTTGGCAACCAAAAACAAGCCCAGTCCGGCGCCCGGTCGCCCCTTAGTGGATTGGTAGGGTTTACCGAACTGCGCCAGCATCTCCGGCGCAAAGCCCGGACCCGAGTCCGTGACCACCATCTTCAGCAGATCACCCTCGTGCGTCACATCGAAACCAACCCACTTGGGCGACGCCTCCAATGCATTGTCCAGCACATTGCAAATCATCTGTTTGAGCGCAGAGTCAGAAATGATGCTGAGATCGTCGCCGAACCGGTTCTCGTAGGTCAGCCGGGCCACTGGGCGAGTGGAGCGCCACTCTGCAACCAGATCGTCAAGGAACGTCCGCACCGTCGTCTCGACCGGTGACTCACCCCGCGCCTCCCCGGCCGAAAGCAGAATACCGCTGACTATGCCCTTACACCGTGTGACCTGCGCCTGCATCTCGTCGATTTCCTGCACCCGCTCCGGGTCGGAGGCGAAACCCGGCATCCGCCGCCAGTCACCCAGAATGACCGACAGCGTCGACAGCGGAGTTCCGAGTTCATGGGCGGCGCCGGAAGCCAGCAGCCCCATGCGAACGATGTGTTCCTCCTCCGCCGCGCGTTCGCGCAGATAGGCAAGACGCGCGTCGCGCGTCCGCAGGTTGCGGTTGATGCGCGTGATGAAAATCACCAGCAGCGCCGCGTTCAGGGCAAAGCACAACAACATGCCCTGGATGTACGGACCGGAAAGCACCCCATAGTCACCCGGCGGCAGCGCGAGGGGGCGGTATAACAGGGTGAGACCGGCGAAGCAGGCGCCGGTGATGGCGACAATGGTCCACACCGCCCAGGCCCGCAACAGCACCGCCCCGAGAATGACCTGCAACAGGTAGAGGAACACGAACGGGTTGGTGGTGCCGCCGCTCAGATAAAGCTGCGCCGTGAGGGTCGTGACGTCCACCAACAGAGAAACGAACAGCATGCTGTTGGTGACCTCATGCGGATCCCTCCAGCGCAACATGCTCGCCGCATTGAAAGCGACGAGACAGAGCAACACCACCGACATATCGTGCAACGGAAGCGGGATGCGAAAACCGAAGTGCACGACGGCGATAGTGACGATCTGCCCGACGACCGCGATCCAGCGCAGCTGGATGAGCTGTCGCATGTTCTCGCGGCCGGTCTGATCGTCAAAGATCGCGGCGGTCGCCCCCGAGTCAGGCACGCCGACGCTCCTCGCGTATCACGATCCAGGCACCGACGGCGACCAGCAATGCCAGCCCATACCAGGTGATGGCGTATGTCAGATGAGTATTGCGGAAAGCGATCACGGTGAGGCCACCGACTGGCGCGGAGTTGGCCCCGACGGCAGCGCCTCCGACGGCAGC
The DNA here is from genome assembly GCA_028293725.1 of Gammaproteobacteria bacterium. The sequence continues at coordinate 10,773 of JAQGOE010000061.1, forward strand.
GCCTCCGACGGCGACGCCGGCCTCCTGATCGATGAAGTACGGCGCCACCCGCGCCAACGCCAGCCCTCGCGCGGCCGCAATCGCCTGTACATCCCGCGAGTACCAGAGATTCTTCGCAGGATCATTCCGTCTCAGAAACCACCCCTTCGGCTCAGTGATCCGCAGCAACCCCGTAACCGTCGCGGCAGTCGTCGCCTCCGCCGCACCGTGAGCCGCCCTCTCGCGCCGCTCCGGCGGCACGAAACCCCGATTCACCAGCACGACGGTTCCATCCTCCAGCCGCAGAGGCGTCAGTACCCAGAACCCCGCACCCAGATCGGTGAGAGCCTGCACCAACGTCTCCGAGTCGTTCAGAAAGGCGCCCGTCGCCTGCACGTGCCGATATTCACTGTTTGCAGTGGTCACCTGGGACCACTCCCCCGGCGGCGGCGGCGGAACAGCCGGAGCATGGACCCGCTGCTCCACGCGCGCGATCAGATCCAGCTTCCAGGCGCGACGCTGCACCTGCCAGGACCCGAGCGACAAAAAGGCGCAGAACAGCAGGACAGCCGCAACCGCCATCCAAACCCGCGAAACGGTGGAGCGCTGGCCGCGCACGGCTGAGTTCAAGGCATTTGACGCATGTCCGGCATCGATGACGGCATCATGTTCTCGTTCAGGTGATACATCACCCACAGAGAGCCACTCAGCGCGATGACCACAAGTACGACTGTGAAAATCAGCGCCAGCAGCGTCCAACCGCCCTCGGACTTAGCGTTCATATGCAGAAAGTACACCATATGAACGACGATCTGCACGGCGGCCAGCCCGAGCAGTACGGCGCCAGTCACTCCCGGACGCTCCAGCACCTTCCCAAGGACCAGCCAGAACGGAATGGCGGTCAGCACCACGGAGAGCACGAACCCCGTTACGTAACCTTTCCTACTGCCGTGCGCCGCACCGCCATCGGCGTGGGCTACATGCTCGCTCACGGGAGCACCCCCATCAGATACACGAAGGTAAACACTCCAATCCACACGACGTCGAGGAAGTGCCAGAACATGGAAAGGCAGAGCAATCGGCGCCGATTTTCGGGGATGAGACCGTGCCGCGACAGTTGCACCAGCAAAGTGACGAGCCACACGAGGCCGAAGGTGACGTGCAGCCCGTGCGTACCGACGAGCGCAAAGAATGAGGACAAAAAGGCGCTGCGCTGAGGTCCCGCGCCCTCGTGAATGAGGTGCGAGAATTCATGGAGCTCGATTCCGATGAAGCCCGCGCCGAACAACCCCGTGACCACCAGCCAGGCAAGCGTCCCACCCAACCGGGCGCTGCCTGCGGCCGCCTGCATCTCCAACATGGCGAAACCGTAGGTGATCGAAGACAGCAGTAACAGCGCGGTGTTGACTGCGACCAGCGGCAGATCGAAGAGCTCTGCGCCCGTGGGGCCGCCGGCATAATTTCGACCCAGTACCGCGTACATAGCAAACAGGCACGCGAACACCAGGCAGTCGCTCATCAGGTAGAGCCAGAACCCGAGCAGCGTACCGTTCTCCGGATGGTGCTCCTCGGTCAGGTAGAAACGGGCACTGGTCTCAGACATAGGCTGCCATCAGTCGCGTGCGGGCGCTCTCGACGTGAGCGACCTCCTCCGCGGGAATATGGAAGTCACGCTTGTAGTTGAAGGTATGGAGGATCACAGCGGCGAGCATCGCGACGAAGGCGACCGCCGCCGGCAGCCACATGTGCCAGATGAGCGCGAAGCCCAACACCGCGCACAGCGCCGCGATCACGAAACCGGCGCCGGTATTCTTCGGCATATGAATCGGGATGAATCCGTCTTGCGGCCGCAGGTAGCCATTCTTCTTCATGTCCGCCCAGCTGTCGTTGTCGTGGACCCGCGGCGTGAAGGCGAAGTTGTAAGCCGGCGGCGGGGAGGAAGTAGACCACTCGAGCGTACGTCCATCCCACGGGTCCCCCGTGACGTCACGGAGTGACTCGCGACGCAGATAGCTCACCACCAGTTGCACAATGAAGGAGACGATCCCCAGCAGGATGAGCACGGCGCCAAATGCCGCGATCTGAAACCAGATCTGCAGCGAGGGGTCCTCGAAATGATTCAGGCGGCGCGTCACCCCCATGAGGCCCAGCACATACAGCGGCATGAACGCGAAGTAGAAGCCGGTGATCCAGAACCAGAACGAGCACTTGCCCCAGAACGGATCGAGCCGGTAGCCGAACGCCTTGGGAAACCAGTACGTGATCCCGGCCAGCATCCCGAACAACACCCCGCCGATGATCACGTTATGAAAGTGGGCGACCAGGAACAGGCTGTTGTGCAGGACGAAGTCGGCCGGCGGCACGGCAAGCAGCACGCCCGTCATGCCCCCGATCACGAAGGTGATCATGAACCCTAAGGTCCACAGCATCGGCAGCTCGAAACGGATCCGGCCGCGATACATGGTGAACAGCCAGTTGAACAGCTTCGCCCCCGTGGGGATGGAGATGATCATGGTCGTGATCCCGAAGAACGAGTTGACGCTCGCGCCCGATCCCATGGTGAAGAAATGATGCAGCCACACCAGGTAGGACAGGATCGTGATGACCACCGTCGCATAGACCATCGAGGCGTAACCGAACAGGCGCTTGCCGGAGAACGTCGAAACAACCTCCGAGAAGACCCCGAACGCCGGCAGAACCAGGATGTATACCTCGGGATGTCCCCATATCCAGACGAGGTTGACGTACA
>JAQGOE010000022.1 GCA_028293725.1 Gammaproteobacteria bacterium
GCTCGCGGTGGGCTGCGACTACGCGCTCACGCAACTCGCTCAGGGCGTTCGATGAGGTGTCCATGAGTCAGAAGCGTGGCAAGTCGGCGTGGGGAAGCTGCCCCGCGTGCACATGCATCTTGCCGTATTCGGCGCAGCGCGCGAGCGTGGGTATGGCTTTGCCTGGGTTCAACAGGCCTGTTGCGTCGAACGCCGCCTTGACCCCGAAGAACATTGCTCGCTCGGCGTCCGAGAATTGCACGCACATGGAGTTGATCTTCTCGATGCCGACGCCGTGCTCCCCGGTAATGGTTCCGCCGAGTCGAACACACAACTCGAGAATCTCGGCACCGAATTTATCGGCGCGCTCCCATTCGCCCGGGGTGTTGGCGTCGAACAGGATCAACGGATGAAGGTTGCCGTCACCCGCATGGAAGACGTTCATACACCGTAGAGAGTACCGCTCCTCCATGTCCTCGATGGCTTCGAGCATCGGCCCGAGGTTCTTGCGCGGGATGGTGCCATCCATGCAGTAGTAGTCCGGGGATACGCGGCCGGCCGCGGGAAACGCATTCTTGCGGCCGGACCAGAAGCGCAGGCGCTCGGCTTCGGAGCTCGAAACAACCATGGCCGTGGCGCCGGCGGCTTGCAGCACGCGCTCGATCTCGGCGATCTGGTCGGCGACCTCTTCAGGAGTGCCGTCGGATTCAGCCAGCAGGATCGCTTCGGCCGACAGGTCGTAGCCCGCATTCACGAAGGGCTCCACGGCGGCGGTGGCTTTCCGATCCATCATCTCGAGGCCGGCCGGAATGATGCCGGCAGCGATGATCGACGCGACGGCGTCGCCGGCAGCGCGGACATCGCCGAATGACGCCATGACGACGCGAGCGAGTTGCGGACGCGGAATGAGCTTAACAATGACTTCCGTGACCACCATCAGCAGTCCTTCGGAGCCGATTGCGAGCGCCAGAAGGTCCAGGCCCGGATGATCCGGCGAGCGGCCGCCCAGTTCGACGAGATCGCCGTCGATGGTGAATCCCCGGACGGCGAGGACGTTGTGAACCGTCAGGCCGTATTTCAGGCAGTGCACGCCACCTGAGTTTTCCGCAACGTTGCCGCCGATGGAGCAGGCGATCTGCGAGGAGGGGTCCGGGGCGTAATAGAGTCCGTGCGGGGCGGCAGCCTCCGACACTTTCAGGTTGCGGACGCCCGGCTGGAGGCGTGCGATTCGTGCGACGGGATCGACGTCCAGGATCTGATTAAGGCGAGCCAGCGACAGGAGTACGCCCGACGCATGCGGCGTGGCGCCTCCCGACAGTCCGGTCCCGGCGCCGCGCGCCACCACGGGTACCTCGAGGCGTCGGCAAGTGACGAGGATTTGCCGTACTTCTTCCTCGGTTCGCGGCAGAACCACCAGCATGGGCTTCTGCCGAAACACGCTCAGGCCGTCGCACTCGTACGGATGCAACTCCTCGTCGCGGGAGAGGACGATGTCGGCGGGGACAACCTGCCGCAGGGCAGCGGCGACGACTTCGGAATTAGTCATGCCGCAATCGTAACGCGATCGCGGGGGGATTGCGGGGCGGCTCGCGACCGCAGCCGGGATTGCGGGCGGCAACACGGCCTTTTAATTGCTACTGTGCCGCTATGAACAGAGTCTTGCATCGTGTTTGGGAACGGTTGGCGGGGCGCCGGGGCCGCGGTGGAGCGGTGTGGGTGGCATTTGGGGTAGTGGGGGTTCTGGCAGCGGCTGATACCCAACCTGCACTGCCGCTGACGTCGGACCAGGTCGCGGGGCATATGGGCGAGACGGTGGACTGGTTTCATCACCTGGCGGCGATGGAGCAGTTGCAGATTGCCGCCGGCGATACGGCGGCCAGGGACAAGTTGCACCAGGAGTCATTGACTGCGGTTGAGCTCGCTTTCGCCTTCGGGAAGGCGTGTGCGGTGTTGTTGGACGCGCAATCGCGGCAGTCGGCCCAGGCGGCGCAGTCGGGAGCGACGGCGCCTGCGGCGGCGTCCAAGGGGTTTGCCGGACGGCTCGATCAGGCCGCGGCTGATGTTGGTCAACGCGTCACCGCGCTCCAGGCTCAGCTCGACGACTTGAACGAGAAGCTCGCTCACGTACGGGGTAAAGAGCGGGAGACGCTCGTCGCTCAACAAGGGCAGGTCACCGCCGCTCTGAAGCTTGCCCGTGAAGTCCAGGGCAGCGTGCAGGACATGGAGGATTTCGAGACGAGCTCGATCGTGGGGGACAACGGGAATTTGAGCCCGCTCGATGGGCAGATTGCGGATATGGAGCGGTCGGTGCCTGAGGCGCATCCGGAATCGACGACAGACTCGCACCCGTCATCAAAAGGACAGGGCGCGGGGCCCAAGAAGCCGGCGGATTCGACCAGCGCTGGAACCTCAACCGCCGTTGCAACGTCGAGCGGCGCCGCTCCCAACACAACTCCGCGACCCGCGAGCACCTTTCGCGCCGACACGGCCGGCGTCATTTCGTTGATCACCCAATGGTTTTCGCTGAACAGCATGCGTAGTCAGCTTGCGGGTTCCATCAAGGAGACGGGTGACCTGCAGGCGGAAACCGAGAAGGTGCGGTCGGCCCTCACAAATGAGGTCCGGTCCATCATGGGTAACGGGCTCGCCATGAGCACGTCAACCGACCCCGCGCAATTGCTGGCGCAGCGGCAGGCGCTCGAGGCCGGTACGGTGCGCTTCAAACAGCTGGCAACCGTGCTCGTGCCCTTGGGGGAGCAGGCGCTGATAGTCGAAAATGCGGCCAGCACACTCGATGATTGGCGCGAGTCTCTAGAGACGCGGATGACGAGCATCGCGCGTTATCTCGCATTGCGCATCGGAGTCCTGCTGGGATGGATCGCTGCGGTGCTCATCGTTTCGGAGATCTGGAGGCGGGCGACGTTCCGGTATCTCCACGATGTGCGTCGGCAGCGTCAGTTCCTGGCGCTGCGGCGGGTGGCTGTCGGGATTGCGTTGACGCTGGTGGTCGTGTTTGGGTTGGTTTCGGAAATCGGCTCGATCGCGACCTACATTGGATTCGTGACGGCGGGCGTCGCCGTGGCGCTCCAGAACGTGATCCTGGCTGTAGTGGCGTATTTCTTTCTCATCGGACGCTACGGGGTCCGGGTGGGCGACCGGATTACGCTGGCGGGTGTCACGGGGCGCGTGGTGGATATCGGGCTCGTGCGGATTTACCTGATGGAGCTGACCGGGCCCGATCTTCATGCCACAGGGCGCATGGTCGTACTATCCAACGCCGTGTTGTTTCAGCCGACCGCGTTGTTCAAGCAGATTCCTGGAGCCGACTACGTCTGGCATACGGTGACCTTGACGATCGCCGCGACGGCGGATGTGCAGGAGGCCCATAAGAGGCTGAAGGCTGCCGCCGAGGCGGTTTATGACAAGTATCGCTCCGTCATCGAGCGACAGCATGCGATGGTGCAGCGGTTTATCGATTTCGATGCGTCGAGTCCGCAACCGGAGGTACGTGTGCGGTTGACGGAAAACGGCCTGGAGTGCGCGGTGCGCTATCCCGTCGAGCTCGAAAATGCCGCCGTCACTGACCAGCAAATGTTGAAAGCACTGCGCGACGCCCTCGAGGAGGACGCGCAGTTCAAGCTGGTGAGCTCGGGAGGTGTGGCGTTGAAGTCGTCGGACTAGGACTAGTCACACAGGCTCCTGGCGCCCGTCCGCCTCGAGCTCCGCCGAGAGCCGGTCCAGGTACCATTCGCAGAACTTCTCTACGAGGCCTTCCGTAAATGGCGAGTACGGGCCGGGCTCGTAGGCGGAGCCGGTGATACCTGCGTGCGCGCGCTCGACCAGCGAGCCGTCCTGATCGTTGGTGGCAGTCCAGACGGAAGTCAGCTTGTCCAGGTCATAGTCGACGCCTTCCTGCGCATCCTTGTGCACGAGCCATCGCGTGCGCAGCAGCGTCTGGCCGGGCGCGATCGGCAACACCGAGAAGCTCACGATGTGGTCGCTCATGAAGTGATGCCAGGAGTTCGGTTGTGTCCACACGGACAGTCCACCGAGGTCCGCGCGTGTCAGAGTGCCCAACAGCTTGCGACAGGCGACCTTGGTGTCGATCGTCTGGGACTCCCCGGCACGCGCGATCGGCAGGCGCACGGCTCGAAAGCCGGTGATGCGATCGAGCTGGTCGACCTCGGCCGATGGCAGTCCGCACTCTGTCCAGCCTGAATGCTGGCGCGCCATTAATTCCTCAAAGCCCGCCATCTGCTCGGCATTTTCCGGGGAGGATTGGTACCCGAAACCGAACTCCATCAGGGGTACGGTGAGCTCGGGGTGGTTCGCGCTACAGTGGAAGCACTCACGATTGTTCTCCATCGTGAGCTTCCAGTTGCCCTGCTCGATAATGTCCTTCTGAAAGGCGACCTTCGTGTCGGAGATTTGGTGCGGCGCGATGTAGGGCTCCAGCGCCGTGCGCATGGCATCGAACCCCTCGGGAGGCGTTTTCGCCAGGCAGATGAACAGCAACCCGCCCAGACTTTCGACGTGCACGGGCTTGAGACTGAAGTTGCAACGGTCGAATCCTTCACCCGCGTGCTGGTTCTGGATGAGCTCGCCGCGGAGGTTGTAGGTCCATTGGTGATAGGGACAGACCAGGTTGCCGACGATGCCGCTGCCCGGGGCGCGCAGACGGGCGCCGCGATGACGGCAGACATTATGGAAAGCTCGCACTGTCATGTCGTCATCGCGCACGATCAGGATGGAGTCGCTGCCGATCTCTACCGTAAAGAAGTCACCAGGCTCGGCAATCTCCGGCTCGACCCCGACATAGATCCAATGGCGCCCGAAGATCAGGCGTACGTCCCGAGCGAACACTTCCGGGCTCAAATAGAAGGGCGCCGGGAGGCTGTACCCGGGTCGGCGGTTGGCGATGAGACGGGGGATATCGGGGAGCGCTTCCATGGGAATCCTGCTTCAGTGGGTGAATCTATGCTCGCCCAGGCAGGCGCGTGACGCTTATGTTTTTGCGACGTTTGAGACCTCGATTACGACCGGATGCCGCTCTCACGCAGGTCTATGCCGCAAAACGACCATCGCCTCTTGCGGACTATGACCATACTTGCGGCTGGTCCCACCTACTATTTTGCCGATCTTCAGGAGCAGCCCGATGGACGAGCAGCAAGGTCAACCCTCGCGATCACGTCGTCCGAGCGGTCGTGACGCCAAAAGAGCGGCGCGCACCGCTCGCAGCCACACGTTCGTTCCCTATATCACACGGAAGATCCCGTATTACGAGGTGCTCGGTACTGAAGGGCTCGAGCTGCTCGAGCACAATGCCGATACCATCCTGGAGGAGATCGGCATCGAATTCCGGGAAGACCCTGAGGCCTTGCAGATCTTCAAGGATGCTGGTGCCGACGTCACGGGTGAGCGGGTGCGCTTTCCACGCGGCATGTGCCGCAGCATCGTCCAACGCTCCGCGCCAAAGCAGTTCGTGCAGTACGCGCGTAATCCGGCGCGGAACGTGTTGATCGGTGGAAACAACACGGTGTTTGCGCCGGCCTATGGCTCGCCCTTCGTGCGCAACCTCGACGAAGGCCGCCGCTATGCACGAATCGAGGACTTCCGAAACTTCGTGAAGCTCGCCTACATGGCGAATTCCCTGCATCACTCCGGCGGCACCATCTGCGAGCCGGTGGACCTTCCGGTCAACAAGCGCCACTTCGATATGGTGTACACCCATATGAAGTACAGCGACAAGCCGTACATGGGGTCCGTCACGCACCCCGAGCGGGCAGCTGACACGGTCGAGATGACGAAGATCCTGTTCGGGGACGAGTACCTGGATGCGGCCACCGGCAGACCCAAGACCTTCGTGGTCAGCCTGATCAACGCCAATTCGCCGATGACATTCGATGCCACGATGCTCGGGGCACTCAAGACGTACGCGCGCGCGAATCAGGCAACGATCGTCACGCCCTTTATTCTCGCAGGCGCAATGTCGCCGGTTACCGTTGCCGGTACGGTCGCACAGACGCTCGCCGAGGCTCTTGCGGGGATGACGCTGACGCAGCTCATCAATCCCGGTGCGCCGGTCATTCTGGGCAGCTTCGCTTCCTCGCTCTCGATGCAATCGGGCGCGCCGACATTCGGCTCTCCCGAGCCGGCGCTGGTGCTCTATGTCATGGCCGCCCTGGCGCGTCGGTTGGGCGTGCCGTTCCGCTCTGGCGGTGGTCTGTGCGCGTCGAAGATCGCCGATGCCCAGGCTGCGTTCGAATCCGCGAACACCCTGCTTCCCACCTGCCTCGCGGGTGTCAACTTCGTCCTGCACACGACGGGTTGGCTCGAGGGCGGGCTCTCCATGGGCTACGAGAAGTTCGTCATGGACGCCGACCAGGCGGGAATGATGCACACGCTGCTGGCGGGCGTGGACCTGAGTGAGAACGGCCAGGCGATGGATGCCATCCGCGAAGTGGGTCCGGGCAAGCACTTTCTCGGGTGTGCGCATACCCAGGCTAACTTCGAGACCGCCTTTTATCGCTCGCCGCTTGCCGACAACAACAGCTACGAGCAGTGGGAGGCGGAGGGCGGCAGCGATATGGCGCAACGCGCGAACAAGCTGTGGAAAAAGCAGCTCGCGGAGTACGAGGCGCCGCCGATGGATCCCGCCGTGGACGAGGCGTTGCTGGACTACATGAATCGCCGGAAGGCCTCCTTTCCCGACTCGAACGTGTAGTTACGAGCGGCGGTTAGGAGTCAGTTCGCTCGACGCGCGCGGCCGGCCTGCGGTTGCGTGCGTTGAGCCGCGGCGCCGCTGCTTTGGCGGCTGGGAGATCGACCGCCTGGCGCAGATGCACGTAGGTTGCCGTGGAATGTGGGATTCCCATGGCCTCGACGAAATGCGCCTGAAACCGCGGCTCGATGGCGGTCTCGATTTTCTCGACCTTGCGCACCAGCGCCTCGATAGTCCGCCTCGAGCCATTGTCGAGCAGCGCAATCCGCGCGCCGGTGCCCGCCGCATTACCGGCCGAGGCGACCTGTGAAAGGTCACAGTCCGGAATCATTCCGAGCAACATCGCGTACTTGACGTCGATGTGGCTGCCAAATGCGCCAGCCAGCCGGATGCGGTCGACGTGGTCGATTCCCAGGTGCTCCATCAGGAGTTTGATGCCAGCGTAGAGGGCGGCCTTGGCGAGCTGAATTGCACGTACGTCGTTCTGAGTGACCGTGAGCGTTACCGAGCCTCGATGCACTACATAGCCGAAAGTGCGGCCGGTGGGCACGATGCGATCGCTGCGCGCGGCCAGTTGTCCGTCGACCACGCCGTCCTGATTGATGATGCCCGCCAGGTACATCTCGGCAATCACTTCGATGATGCCCGAGCCGCAGATGCCAGAGACGCCGATGCTTGCCGCGACCTCTGCGAAGCGCGGGTCATCCGACCAGAGGTCCGAGCCGATAACTTTGAATCGGGCCTCCAGGGTGGCGGGATCGATTCGGACCCGCTCGATTGCACCGGGCGCCGCGCGCTGACCGCAACTGATCTGGGCCCCTTCGAAAGCGGGACCGGTCGGGCTGGAGCAGGCTAACAGGCGCTGCCGGTTGCCCAACACGATCTCCGCGTTGGTGCCGACGTCGACGAGAAGAGTGAGCTCATCACCCAGGTCAGGACGTTCTGCGAGGATCATGCCGGCGGCATCCGCGCCAACGTGTCCGGCAATACAAGGCAGGAAGTAGGTGCGGGCGTTCGGGTGAAGAGCCAGGTCGATATCCGCCGCGATCACCGTGATCGCCTCATCGGTCGAGAGTGCGAACGGGGCGCCCCCGAGCTCCACCGGATCGATCCCCAACACCAGGTGGTGCATGATGGGGTTGCCGACGATTGTGACTTCGAGAATGTCCTGCGGCGATGCCTTCGCCTCGCGTGCGACGTCCGTGGCCAGCGTGTTGAGTGCGACGCGGACCGCGTCGGTCATCTGCTGCGCCCCGCCGGGATGCATCATTGAGTACGACACGCGGCTCATGAGGTCTTCGCCGAAGCGGATCTGCGGGTTCATCGTGCCGCTCGAGGCGACGACTTCTCCGGACTCCAGGTCGCACAGGTGAGCGGCGATGGTGGTCGATCCAACGTCCACGGCGAGACCGAGTGCACGTTCATGAAAGCCAGGCCAGACACCTATGATGCGCGAGCCATCGTGTACTGCAACGGTCACCTTCCACTCGCCCTTGCGAAGCGCAGGTTGCAAGGTCTGCAACACCTGCAGATCGCACGTCAGCCCGCTGAGCTGCCACTCGCTCTGCAGCGCGTTCAGTAAGCGTTGCAGATCGCCCGAAGGGTCGTGCATGTCGGGCTGCCGCACATCTACATAATGCAGATGGACGACCGGGTCGAGCGTGATCACGCGTGTGTCGGCTTGCTTGCGCACGACCTGTCGGTGCACCTGGCTGCTCGGCGGCACGTCTACGACCAAATCTCCCTGGACCTGTGCCGAGCAGGAAAGGCGATGTCCGTTCGGTAGCGACCTGCGGTTGGAATAGCTTTGTTCCGCTGCACTCAGCGGCGAGAGACTGGCGGTGCTCGAGGTAATGCCGTGTTTGGCGAATTCCCCCTCCATGACCAACACCTGGCAGCGGCCGCAAATCGCGCGCCCACCGCAGACGGAGTCGATATCCACGCCCAGTGTGCGAGCTGCCTGAAGTAGGGGCGTGCCGATTGGAAAGCGGCCGCGCTTTCCCGACGGCGTAAAGACTACAAGTGCGTCCTGGTCAGTCATTTCGGCTGTCGATCCCGCTTCAGGTGGCGCGCCTGCGGTGGCCGCCCTCGCGCCGACCGCGCGCGGCATTCTCGTTCGTCGGAGCGGCGCCGCCCCCAGCCTGCATCGCCGGCGCCTCGCGGAATTTGCGGATCCAGCGCGCGCAGTCAGGGTCGTGGCCCATCATCACGTCAGCGGCCATGCAGGCTTTGACGATTTCCAGGTGCAGCGGATTCATGATCGCGGAGGTCATTCCAGCGCCAATTGCCATGGTCAGGAACGTGGCGCTCACGGCTTCGCGAGCGGGCAGTCCGAAGCTCACGTTGGAGGCACCGCAGGTCGTGTTCACTTTCAACTCGTACTTCAGACGGTGCAGCAGGTGCATGACCTGGACCCCGGCCCGATTGATGGCCCCGATCGGCATGACGAGCGGATCGACCACCACATCGCAGGCTGGAATGCCGTAGTCGGCCGCGCGCTGCACGATCTTCTTCGCGACCTCGAAGCGCACATCCGGATCTTCGGATATGCCGGTCTCGTCATTCGAGATGGCAACGACCGCCGCACCGTACTTTTTTATCAGCGGCAGAACAGCTTCGAGGCGTTCTTCCTCACCGGTCACCGAGTTGACCAGTGCCTTGCCCTTGTAGACGGCGAGTCCCGCCTCGAGTGCGGCGACGATCGAAGAGTCGATGGACAACGGCAGGTCGGTGATCGACTGCACGAGTTGCACCGCCTTCGCCAGGATCGCCGGCTCGTCGGCTAGAGGAATGCCAGCGTTGACGTCGAGCATGTGGGCGCCGGCGGCGACTTGTGCCCGTGCGTCGGACTCAACTCGGCTGAAGTCCCCAGCGGCCATTTCCGCGGCCAGGATCTTGCGGCCGGTGGGATTGATGCGCTCACCGATCATGACGAAGGGGCGCTCGAAGCCGATGATGACTTCGCGGGTTGCTGAGCTGACGACGGTGTCGGTCATGAGACTTTCCTGTTTGAGTTCGTTTCCGGATCGCCCCCGCTGGGGATTTCCTCGCTGGCCGCTCGGTCACGGCCCGGGTACCAGGGCACGCGGCCGGCGAGCACGCCGGAGCGGTCGATGATTTCAGCGACGCTTTCCTCCTGCCGGTAGGCCATGAGGTGAATGCCGCTCACGCCGGGCATCGCCCGGATTTCCTGGATGAGATCGATACACAGATTGCGGCCTTCGCGCGCGCCGTCGGTAGCGCCCGCCATCCGCTCGATGACCGGGTCTGGGATGTGCAAACCGGGCACGTGCGTGCGCATCCATTCGGCCGCCTTCGCTGAGCGCAGCGGCCCCACGCCGACGAGAATGAAAACCTTGTCGAGCAAACCGAGGTCCTCGACCTGGCGCATGAACGCTTTCAACAGGGGCACGTCGTAACAGTACTGTGTCTGGATGAATTGTGCGCCGGCCGCTATTTTCTTCGCCAGGCGCTGCGCTCGCCACTGCGTGGGTGGCGTGAACGGATTCTCCGCTGCACCCAACAGCACGCGCGGAGCGTAGGTGATCTTGCGCCCGCTCAGGAAACGATGCTCGTCGCGCAAGGTGCGCGCGGTCGTGAGCAGCGTCATGGAGTCGAGATCGAAGACGGGCAGGGCCTGCGGATGATCGCCGGCATTCACACCGTCGCCGGTCAGGCAGAGAATGTTGCACACTCCCATCGCCGCGCCGCCGAGGATGTCGCCCTGGATGGCGATCCGGTTCTTGTCGCGACAGGATATCTGCATGATCGGCGCATAGCCGACGCGGGTGAGCAGAGCGCAGACGGCAAGGCTGGACATGTGACAGTTGGCGCCGCTGCCGTCGGTCGCGTTGATGGCATCAACATAACCGTGGAACACCCGGGCTCGCCGAAAGACATCTTCAGGATCGGCGGAGTCGGGCGGAGCGAGCTCGCTGGTGACAGCGAACTGTCCGGCCCGCAACACGCGCTCGAAACGCCCCGGGGAGGTGTGGCCCGGGAGGATCGGCAGCGGGTAGCCGGGAACCGGCTCATCCTCGAAGTTCATTCGGGCTCCCCGGCACGCTCGCGTGCCACCCGCAGCCAGGAGGATCGCCCTTGCAGGCGTCGGTCCACAGCGGTCTGCACGTTGCTCAGTGCATCCGCGCCGCCCGGTATACGCTCGCTTCCCGCGACGGCCTGCACCCAAACACACTTCATCTCGGGACGCACTTCGCAACAGCCGTTCGCGCGCACGCCACCGCAGGGACCGTTTCGCAGGTTCTTCGGACAGTTCATGGGGCACGACATTCCCGTCGAGCTCAGGACGCACTGCCCACACATCTTGCAGTCGAAGAGCAGGCCCTTTACAGAGCGCTCCAACACGGCGACCGGGCGCTCCAGCCGCCGATAGCCGATCAGCTTCCAGACCGGATGTAACGCCGTGAGAGTCGCCTCGAAGCCGCGATAGAAGGCGTTGAGCCCGCGAGCGTGTCGGACCGACCACTGCCGCACTGCGTACATCACGCACCTGCCGATTCCGAGGATCCTCCGGACGTCCCCGCGCTCGCGTCCAGCCCCTTGGATCGGATCAGCCTCTCGAGGTCCTCATCGGTGTAGCGCGCCTCGAGCCGGGCGGCCTCGGCGGCCACTTCGGCTTGGATGTCGTCACTGCATGCCCGCGGATCACTGCGCTTCCAATCGGCAAGGTAGGCATCGGAGCTGCCTTTGCCCGCACGCATGGCGGCTCGGTCGACGGCCTCCTGGAAGCGCGGGGACAACTGCACTTTCGCGGTTTCACGGCCGCGTTTGACGACGACCTGTGCCGGAATATCCCGCCAGGAGATGATGGTCAGGCTTGCCATACCAGCGGCCCTCAGCTCGCGGCGAGCGCGCTCAAGCGCTCGCCCAACTCGCCATATCCGGTGAAGCGATGCTCGAACGCGAAGCCCATCCGCTCCGCGATCTGCTTCGCCCGCTCGACTGCGGAGGGCACCCGGGTCTGTGCGAGATACACGAGCTTGCGATAGTGTCGGAAGTAGTCCTGCGTCAGTTCCGGGTGCCGGTCCAATCCCAGCCCGCGAATGACGAGCCGGTCGAAATGCCGCAGGAGGAAATCCGTCAGGTAGAACGTACCGGGCTCGGCCTCGCAAAGCTCCTCGAATACTGGCGCACCCGCCAGGAACTGGTAGCAATGCGCGCCCGGGATTCGCTCCACGCCTTCCGCTTCGAGCACGGCGTCGAGCTGCCCGGCCGTGCCACATTCGCCGTAGGCGACAAAGATCGTGCGATAGCGGTCACGGTGGGCGCGAATTTCATCGCGGACCGCCGGCGCGATGCGTTCCGGCCGATTGTGCAGCTCAGCGGGCAAACAGCGGACGTCCAGTGCCGTCCACTGGTTCACACGGCGCAGTGCGGCGATTTCGCGGGCGAGCGCCCCGCAAGCGATGACCAGAATGCCGCGATGGGTTTCCATGGGCATTCGCCGGCCGCCTCAGGAGACGCGCGCGGCGCGGCGGGCGGCCAACAGGCTCTTGGCAGTCTCCACGGCGATGGCAGCATCGCGACAGTAAGCGTCCGCGCCAACGGCCTTGCCGAATTCCTCGTTCAGCGGTGCTCCGCCGACCAACACGATGTAGTCGTTGCGGATCCCTTGCTCCTGCATCTTGTCGATCACCACTTTCATGTAGGGCATGGTGGTGGTCAGCAACGCGGACATGCCGAGGATGTCCGGCTTGTGCTTCTCGAGTGCCGCCAGGTATTTCTCGACCGGGTTGTTGATACCCAGGTCGATGACCTCGAAGCCGGCGCCTTCGAGCATCATGGACACCAGGTTCTTGCCGATGTCGTGGATGTCGCCCTTGACCGTGCCGATGACGACTTTGCCGATAGGTTCGACGCCGGTCTCGGCGAGCAGGGGGCGCAGGATCTCCATTCCGCCTTTCATGGAGTTGGCGGCGAGCAGCACCTCGGGCACGAACAGAATGCCGTCGCGGAAATCGATTCCGACGATGCGCATACCTTCGACGAGCGCGTCGTTCAGCACTCTCTCGGCGCCCCAGCCGCGTTCCAGAAAGATGTGCGTCGCCTCTTCGACCTCGCTCTTCAAGCCGTTATACAGGTCGTCGTGGATCTGCTCGGTGAGCTCCTGATCGTTCAGGTCGCGTAGGTTGAACTCGGCCTGCTCTGCCATGCTCGGTCTCCGCCCTGGGTAGCCTGTATGGTAAGTGAGGTGGGCCGGACACAAGGGCTACTTCGCGACCACGGCATGCCCGCGGGCGACATCCCCGGCGCCTTATGTAAGGCGGGACCGGGTTTGGCGCTCGGCGCTGGGCGGATATCCGAACAGGGCGTGGTAGCACTTGGAGAAGTGTGTCGTCGACCGGAAACCGCACGCGGCCGTGATGTCGATAATCGGCATGGGGGTATGCAGCAGGAACTCGCGTGCGCGGCGCAGCCGCATCTGCAGGTAGTACCGTTGCGGCACGGTGTTGAGATGGCGTTTGAAGAGCCGCTCGATCTGGCGCCGGGACAGCTCGGTGGCGGCCGCGATCTCATCGAGTGATAGCGGCTTCTCGATGTTCTCTTCCATGAGTTGTGCGGCACGGATCAGGGTCTCATGGCCGGCGCCGACTTGCGCGCGCAGTGGGACGTACTGCCGGTCGCGGTCACTGCGTATGCGGTCGACGATGAACTGCTCGGAAATGAGCTGTGAGATGCGCGCGCCCAATTTGGCTTTCACCAGGTGCAACATCAGGTCCAGCGGTGCGATACCGCCGGAGCAGGTGAAGCGATCGCGGTCGATGGTGAAGAGCTGGTTGCTCAGCAGGATCCAGGGGAATTCCTCGCGCAATGCAGACAGGTTTTCCCAGTGAATCGTCGCCCGATACTTGTCGAGCAGTCCGGCCTTGGCGAGCGCGTAGCCACCGGTGCAGAGCGCGCCCAAGGGGACATGCCGGTCGGCGAGGCGGCGCAGGGATGACACGAGTTTGGGGGTGACGCCGGCTTGTACATCGACCCCGCCGCACACAAAGAGGATGTCGACCGGCCCCAGCTTATCGAGGGGGACCGTCGGCGCGAGCTGTAGGCCGTTGCTGGCCGCCGTCGGCTGGCCATCGATGCTGACGATAGACCAGTCGTAGACCCCCTCGCCCGTGACCATGTTGGCCATGCGCAAGGGCTCGACTGCACTCGAGAGTGCGATCATCGAGTAGCGCGGCAGGGTCAGGAAGGCGAACTGGCTTTTGGGCAATCCCACCCGGCCGATATTACCCGATGGCTGCCTAAATGCGACATTCGGGGGCTGCGCGCGCAGGGAGTGCGGGCTCGCACGACCGAAGTGCGTGCCGCGGGCGACGTGCGCGGCGCGGGCGTGCCGGGGCGGCGCCGTTGATGTCACGGCGCCGCTTGGACTCTTAGGCGCGCAGGTCCAGGTTGTCCGGGTCGTACGGTGATTCCTTCACCACGGTGGCTTTCTTGCGCTCGCCCAGGATCTCGATCTCGAGCTCGGTGCCCACGGCAGCGAATTCCGCCTTTGCGTACCCGATCGCCAGGCTCTTGCGCAGGCAATGTCCGTAGTAGCCAGAGGTCGCCCGGCCGACGATCTTGCCGCTGCGATCGAAGAGTGGCTCGTTACCCAGAGGATCGGCGTCGGTGACGCCGTGTACTTCCAATGTCACGAACTTGTTCGGCACGCCGCTGGCGAGTTGCTTCTCGAGCGCGTCTTTGCCGATGAAGGCGCCTTTCTTCAGGCGCACGAAACGGTCGAGGCCAGCCTCGAACGGTGTGTAGTCCGGAGTCATGTCGCTGCCCCACATCCGGTACGATTTCTCCATTCGCAGCGATTCCATCGCGCGCATTCCGACCATGCCGATGCCGTACTCCTTGCCGACTTCGAACAGGGCGTCGAACAGGTGATGCGCGTACTCGATGGGAAAGTGCAGTTCCCATCCGAGAGCGCCGACAAAGTTCACGCGCAGGGCATAGACATCGACCGCCAGTCCGACCTCGATCGTCTGGCTCGTCAGCCACGGAAACGAGTCGTTATCGAGGGGGGCGTCAGTCAACTTCGCGAGCAGGTCACGTGACTTCGGGCCCGCCACGACGAAACAGCCGCGCGATGTCGTGATGTTGCGCATGGCGACCGACCCGTCTTTCGGCAGGGCGGTGCGCAGATAATCGGCGTCGTAACGCTCGGCGGCGCCCGCGCTGACCACGTAAAAGTGCTGGTCGGCGATCTTGGTGATCGTGAATTCCGAGCGAATGCCGCCGCGGCGTGTAAGCGCGTGGCACAGCGCGATTCGACCGATCTTCGTGGGCACCTTGTTGGCCACGAGTCCGTCGAGCCACGCTTCGGCGCCGGGACCCGTGACTTCGTGCTTGGTGAAGGGGGTTAGATCGATCACACCCACATGCTCGCGCATGCGCCGGCACTCGTTGCCAACGTGCTCGAAGTAGTTAGTGCGGCGGAAGCTCCACTGATCCTTGCGCTCGACACCGGGGGGTGCGAACCAGTTGGCGCGCTCCCAACCGTAACGCTGGCCCCACACGGCACCCATGCGATCGATCTTGTCGTACACCGGGCTCGTCTTCGCGGGCCGGCCGTCGGGACGCTCTTCGTCCGGAAAGTGAATGACGAAGACGTTCCGGTATGTTTCTTCGTTCTTTTTGACGACGTACCGCTTGCTGGTGTAATCGCCGTACCGCCGCGGGTCGACGGCCAACATGTCGATACCGGGCTCGCCTTCGACGATCCACTCCGCGAGCTGCCAGCCGGAACCGCCCGCTGCAGTGATGCCGAAGCTGTGCCCCTCGTTGAGCCACACGTTGGGCAGGTTCCAGGCGGGGCCGATGAGAGGGCTGCCATCCGGGGTATACGAGATCGGTCCGTTGACGATGTCCTTGATGCCGCAGTTCTCGAGTGACGGCACGCGGCGCTGCGCCGCCTCCACGTGCGGCAGGAGGCGCTCGAGGTCGCCCGGGAAGAGGCTCCGGCCGAACCAGTCAGGAACTCCGTCCGCGAAGCGGGCCGGCGCGCCTTTTTCATAGGGCCCCAGAATCCAGCCCATGCGCTCCTCGCGGAGGTAGTAGGACTTGTCGGATTCGCGGAGCACGGCGAGCTCGCGGCCACCCGCCTGTCGGTATGCCTTCAGTTCCGGTGATTCGTCGTACACGATGTACTGGTGCTCGACGGGGATCGCCGGGATATTCAGTCCGAGCATGCGGCCGGTCTGCCGCGCGTAGTTGCCGGTGGCGCAGACGATGTGCTGGGCGGTGATGTCACCCTTGTTGGTACGGATCTTCCATTCGCCTGAGGAAGTTCGCTCGAAGCCCAACACCTCGGTCTGCTCGTAGATCTCGGCGCCTGCGCTGCGGGCTCCTTTGCGGAGCGCCATCGTCAGGTCTGCCGGCGCGATATGACCGTCGTCGGGGTGATACAAGGCGCCCACAATCGCGGGAGTGTCGGCACTGCCGCCGATCTCGGCCAGCGGCCACAGCTCTTTGACCTGCGCGGGGCTGATGACTTCGAACGGTACACCGATCGTGTTGGCCGTTCCGCAGTACTTCTGGTACTCATCCATGCGCTCTTTGCAGGTTGCGAGGCGCAGGTTGCCGGTGACGTGAAAGCTCACATCCTGGCCGGTTTCCGGGGGCAGGCGCTTGTAGAGGTCGACCGAGTACTTGTGGAGTTGGCCTACCGTGTAGCTCATGTTGAAGAGCGGCAGGAGTCCCGCCGCGTGCCAGGTGGAACCCGCCGTCAGTTCCGTGCGCTCGAGCAACGCGACATCGGTCCAGCCTTTCTTCGTCAGATGGTAGAGCGTGCTGACGCCAACAACACCACCGCCGATAACTACGACCCGAAAATGCGTTTTCATATTTAGCTCTCCAAATTCGGTGTCAGAACGGCGACTTCTCGCGCGACCTCGGCCAGAAACTCCGTCAGATAGCTCGCGAACGAGCGCCATACCTCGACGTGGAACACGTCGGTGCTCGTACGCCAAAGGACGATTTCAGCTTTTGCGAAGACGGTGCGCGTACACATTCCGACGGGAAAGGCGCTCAGATCCAGGTCGAGCGGGCAGCCGGCGTTCAGTACGGCTGCCGCGTGAGGGCCGCTGACTTCCAGGGCGATCTGACGGTGGCTGACGTCGACGAGGGAGTGGGGGAGGCCGCGCAGCGCTGGGGTCAGCGTGGCGGCGAGATCGGCGCTTTCGGGACCGATGAGCAGTTGTTCGTCGGGGCCGAGCCAGAGGGCGGCAGATTGGGTGCCGTTCACCGCGGCTCGGCATGCCACTTCGGAGATGTTGAGGCGGAGAGCCGACCCTGCAGCCGTCATGGCTTGAGAGTTGCCTCGCAGGACATAACGGGTGGCGGGGGGTAGCGGGCGCACCAAGGCGCTGGCGGTCATGCGGGCGGCTTGCCTGAGAGCGGTGTTGGCAGCATTAGCCATTTAGGCGCGCTCCCTCGGGATCGTAGAACACGGGCGATGTGACCTTTACGGCAATATCAACGCCGCTCGCGGTCGGTACGTACAGCGTTTCGCCGATTTTTGCGCGGCCGCCCGCGACCAGGGCAAGGGCGATCGATCGGCCCAGCACGGCGCTGTGATAGGAAGACGTGACGTGCCCGATGGGTCGCACAGGCGCCTTTTGCCCAGAGTTCGCCATGACCTGCGACCCTTCGTCGAGCACGGTCTGCGGGTCCGTAGTGAACAGGCCGACGAGTTGCTTGCGAGTCTCCGCCATCATGGAGGGCCGTTGCAGCGAGCGCTTTCCCACGAAATCCGGTTTCGTCTTGCCGATCGCCCAACCGAGGCCGGCGTCGTCCGGTGTTGCGGTGCCGTCGGTCTCCTGGCCCACGATGATGTAACCCTTCTCGGCGCGCAGCACGTGCATGGCTTCGGTGCCGTAGGGGGTGATGTCGTATTGTTGGCCGGCGGCGTAAATCGCTTCCCATATGGCGTGGCCGAAGTCCGCGGGTACGTTGACCTCAAAGCCGAGCTCGCCGGTGAAGCTCACACGGAAGAGCAACATCGATACGCCGCAGATCCGTCCGCGCGCGACACTCATGTGTGGCATCGCCTGTGCGGACATATCGACGCCTTCCACGAGCTTTTCGAGAACGCGGCGCGAGTTTGGGCCCTGTACGGCGATGACGGACCACTGCTCGCTGATCGAGGTGAGCCAGACGCTCAGGTCGGGCCATTCCGTCTGCAGGTAGTCCTCCATCAATCGAAGGACGCCGGCTGCACCGCCGGTTGTCGTCGTGACGTGGAAACGATCCTCTGCGGTACGCGCGACAACGCCATCGTCGTAGACAAAGCCGTCGTCACGGAGCAATACGCCGTAGCGGGAGCGACCGACCGCGAGGCTTGTCCAACCGTTGACGTACATGCGGTTCATGAACGTCACGGCGTCTTTGCCGACCACTTCGATCTTGCCGAGGGTCGACGCGTCGAAAATCCCGCAGCTCTTACGGACAGCCACGCACTCGCGGTCGACGGCGGTGTGCATGTCTTCGAGCTTGCCGGATACGACGCGAGGGAAGTAGCGGGCGCGCTTCCAGAGGCCAACGTCCTCAAACACGGCGCCGTTGCGAGTCGCCCAGTCGTGAGTTGGCGTGCGGCGAATGGGGTCGAACAGAGAGTTCCGTGCGAAGCCGGCGAAGCTGGCGAACGACACGGGGGTGTAGGGCATACGGAACGTGGTGAGGCCCACTTCCGGGATGGTCTTGTCGAGCTTGCGAGAGACGAACCCGAGGGCGTTCAGGTTGGAGGTCTTGCCCTGGTCGGTTGCCATGCCCGTGGTCGTGTAGCGTTTGATGTGCTCGACCGAGCGGAATCCTTCGCTCGTTGCCAGCGCGAGGTCTTTCGTCGTGACGTCGTTCTGCCAGTCGACGAAGGCCATGGAGCCGGTGGCGCCGTTGGGTTGGGGTAGGGCGCCCGCGAAGGCGCCGATGGGCGGGTCGGCGGGGAGATTGGAGGAGGACGCGACGGTCGAGGTGCCTGAGCCGGCGGCGGTAGTCGTACCAGCGGTGGCCGCAGAGTCCGCGGCGTTGGTGGGGCCCGCGGCGCTGATCGAGCCTGCCGGGCTGCGCGAGCCTCCGGTGCCGGTCGAGCCTGCGACGTCGCCGGAACTCGCCGCGTGAGCCGCGTCCGCCGCTGCCGCACCAGCCAACGCGCCATCTTTCAACACCGCCGCCAACGAGTACACCCCGCGGCACGCACCCGCCGACCGTACACGCTCCGCAGCTTGCCCGGGCAGAAACGACTGCGTCTTCTCATCCCACACAAGCTTGCCGCGCGACTGCGAGAACAGATGCACCGTCGGCGTGAAGCCGCCCGACATCAACACCAGGTCGCACGGCATGATCTGCACCGCGCTGTCGTCCACGTGGCCGTGCTCGTCAACTCGTGCGAGCCGCACGGTATCGACGCGGAGACGTCCGCTGGTGCCAACAATGGTCGTCCCAGTCTGGATGGGCAATCCCGCGTGACGCGCAGCTTCGATAAGAGGGCCGTCGGCCTGCGGGCGGATATCTGCGATGAGAGCTATGAAAACTCCCGCTTCGGACAGATCGAGCGCCGCCCGATAGGCCTCGTCGCAAGCGGTAATCACGACCGCGCGGGAGCCGGGCACCGCGCCGTAACGATTTACATAGGTGCGGACCGCACTGGCCAACATGATTCCAGGCCGGTCATTGCCCGGAAACACCAGCGGCCGTTCGATGGCGCCGGCGGCGAGCACGACCTCTTTCGCTCGAACCTGCCATTGGCGCTCGCGCGGCGACTCGGGATCCGGCTGGGCGAGGTGGTCCGTGAGCCGCTCGTTGAGCCCCACCATGTTATGTGGGAAATATCCAAACGCTATGGTGCGCGTCAGGATCGTGACGCGTGGGTTGCGCTTCAGAGTCTCGACCGCGCGGGCGACCCATGTAGACGCAGGTACGCCCTCAATTTGCGCAGCTCGCGAGTCGGCGGGCTCCGACAACAGCGAGCCGCCGAACTCGGCCTGCTCGTCGCAGATGATGACACGCCCGCCGGAGGCAGCGGCCGCCAACGCCGTGGCAAGTCCGGCCGGGCCCGCTCCAACAACCAGGACGTCGCAATGGGCGAAGCGATTCGTATATCGGTCCGGGTCCGCCAGCGTCGGCGATTTTCCGAGACCCGCGGCCGCCCGGATGCGCGGCTCGTAGAGCGACTTCCACGCGCCGCGCGGCCACATGAACGTCTTGTAGTAGAACCCCGCCGGAATGAACGGCGAGAGGAGGCTGTTGATGCCTCCAATATCGAACCCGAGACTGGGCCACCGATTCTGACTGTGCGCCTCGAGCCCCTCATACAGCTCAACCTGCGTCGCCCGCAGATTAGGTGTGTAGCGCGCATCATCGCGGCGTACGCCAACCAGCGCGTTCGGCTCTTCCGCGCCGGCCGCGAGGATGCCGCGAGGGCGGTGATATTTAAAAGATCGCCCGACGAGGTGTACGGCATTGCGTAACAACGCCGAAGCCAACGTGTCGCCCTCGAACCCCGTCAACTCGCGACCGTCGAATGTGAAGCGGATCGTCCGCGCCCGGTTGACGCGTCCGAGCGCCTCAGTCGACGTATCGTGCTTCACGGGCCCACCTTCGCCGGCGCCGGCTCACCCGCTTTGTAGGTGGCAAGAAAGTGATCCGTCGTGGTGTCGCGCAGCGCGTTGAAGAATCGCGCGCAACCGTGAGTGTGCCGCCAGCGCTCGGCGTGGACGCCCTTGATGTTGTCACGCATGTAGAGGAAGTCCGTCCATGCCTCCACCGATACCTCGGAAGGGTTCTTCGCACGGGCGATGTGCGCCTGGCCGGCGTGACTGAATTCCAACTCCGGGCGCTTGCCGCAATAAGGGCATTCGATCAGCAACATGACCTTTCTCTTTATCCGTGCTCAGTGCGCCACGGCCGCGGCGGCCGCTTCGTCGATGAGATGGCCGTCGCGGAAACGCTCGATGGTGAAGGGCGCGTTGATTGGGTGCGGCTCGTCGCGGGCAATGGTGTGTGCGAACACATGCGCCGAGCCTGGCGTGGCCTTGAATCCACCCGTACCCCAGCCGCAGTTCACATAGAGGCCCGGTATCGGCGTCTTCGCGATGATGGGAGAGCGGTCCGGCGTCACGTCGACGATGCCGCCCCAGTTACGCAGCATGCGCAGGCGACGAAACATCGGAAACAACTCGCAGATCGCTTCGAGGGCGTGATTGTCGATGTGGAGTCCACCACGCTGGGTGTACGAGGTGTAGGCGTCGGTACCCGCACCGATCACGAGCTCGCCTTTGTCGGACTGGCTGATGTAGGCGTGGATGGTGTTGGACATGACCACGCACGGGAAAATGGGTTTGACGGGCTCGGAGACCAGTGCTTGCAGCGGAAAGCTCTCGAGCGGCAATTGCAGGCCCACCATCTTCATGACCACGCTGGTGTGACCCGCCGCCGAGACGCCGATCTTCGGAGTGCGGATCAACCCCCGGGTTGTCTCGACCGCCTCTACCGCGCCCTTCGCGTCGCGCCGGATGCCGGTCACCTCGCAATTTTCGATGATGTCGACGCCGTGGGCGTCGGCAGCGCGGGCAAAGCCCCAGGCCACGGCATCGTGGCGGGCCGTCCCGCCGCGCCTCTGCAAGGCGGCGCCGAGCACCGGGTAGCGGATGTCGTCAATATTCAGGACCGGGCAGAAGGCTTGCGCCTGCTCCGGGCTCAGCCACTCGTTGTCGACACCAGCCGCGCGGTTCGCATGGATATGGCGCTTCGACACCTGCATGTCGTGCACAGTGTGTGCGAGCATCATCACGCCACGCTGCGAAAACATAACGTTGTAGTTGAGCTCCTGGGACAGGGTCTCCCACAACTTCAGCGAATGGTCGTAGAGCGCCGCGCTCTCATCGAACAGGTAGTTCGAGCGGATGATGGTGGTGTTACGGCCGGTGTTGCCGCCGCCAATCCAGCCTTTTTCCAGCACCGCGATGTTCTTGAGGCCATGCTCCTTGGCTAAGTAGTACGAAGCACCGAGTCCGTGGCCGCCACCGCCCACAATGACCGCGTCATAGGACGCCTTGGGCTCCGCTCTGCGCCACTGTTGGGTCCAGCCCCGCTGGCCTGACAAACCGCGTCGCAGGAGCGACAGGCCAGAGAAGGGTTGCATCGCAAAGGTTCCTGGTGGGTGCGAGGGCGCCGTGGTGAGGCGCCGGTATGATGCCGGCGACGCTACCGATCTACGAGCATACGCCCGCCGACCCGCTTGAATATATGCGACACGCGTGACGGAAGGGTTATGGCGTCCGGGTTTGGCGCCTGGCTCAAGGACCCGGGTCTACCGGGAAGGGCAGGCGGGCGAGGCATTTTGCGTTGCCTTTGGTCGGTCGGGGTGTTTTTCCCGCAGTCGCCGTCCAGCTCGCCCGCGTCGGCGAGGGTCGTTCAACGAGCGCCCCGCGACGCGAATCGCATCCAGCTCCACACCCCACGTCGTGAAACCAACGCGCCTATAGATCGACGTCACCCGGTGACGCCGCTCGAGTTGCTTTAGTCGAGTTGCTTTAGCCCACTTGCGCTGCCATAGTTATTGCCGGCCGGCGAGTGAGCGTCCATCTCTTCACTTGCCGCTGCCGAGCGTCTGTCGTCAAACGGCGTCAGTTGGAGAAATCCGCTCGAGGGACAAGGAATGATGCGGGCGAATTACATAATTCACTCAGTCTCGGTCGCGTTGCTTTCGATAACAATCGCGTCCGCTGCCGCCCCGGCGGCCCCACCCGGTTCGACCGTGTTGGAGGGCGAGCCCCTCGCTACCCATTCGCTTTATCTCGTCCAGGCTACAACGCTGAGCGCCTCTGAACAGAGCGTGGGACGTGTCAATGCCAAGGTGGATCGGGAGTTCGAAATCATTCACGCGGTGTCCGCATATCTCACCGCGGGGCAGGCCGACCGGTTGCGCAATACGGCTGGCGTACACGTCTTCCGGGATCGGAGACTGTCCAGCCGATCTTTGGGCTCTCTGCTCGACTCCGTAGTAACCTCGGTCGTGTCTACTGTTGGTGGAGTGGCCGCTCCGGTCGTCACGACTGCAACACCGATTATTACGCCCGTCACTCAGGTCACCGCACCCATAACCAATCCGGTTCTTACGCTGGTGACGCCACTCGCGTCACCTGTCGTCACACCGTTGACAGCTCCACTCGTGACGTCTGTCAGCGCCAACATGACGCTCCAGGATGGCGCCGGCGTCGGCTCTTCGAGCCTGCTCTACGAGACTGACTATCCTCTGCTGGTAGGCGCGGATTCACTGCAGCGCAGCGGAATCACCGGCAGAGGCGTGACGATCGCAGTGCTGGACTCGGGGCTATGGCAGGATCCCAGCCAAAATTTCGGATCCCGGGTCCTCGCGAGCATCGATGTCGTCAACGGCGGCTCGGGCGCCGTCCAGAGCGATCCCTATGGGCATGGAACGCATGTGACATCAATAGCGGCGGGAGGCGCGCAAAACATTTCACTCAGCTACTCCGGCATAGCACCGCAGGCCAACCTCGTGATCGTTCGCGCCTTCGACGGCACCGGCGGCGGCCGCTACACGGATGTCATAGCCGGGCTGAATTGGATTGTTGCGAATCGCGCGAGATACAACATCCGCGTGTTGAACCTGTCGTTCGGCGCACAGCCCCAGTCCTACTACTGGGACGATCCGGTGAATCAGGCCGTCATGGCCGCGTGGCGGGCGGGTATCGTCGTCGTAGCCGCGGCGGGTAACGAAGGCCCGAGCCCGATGACGATCGATGTTCCTGGCAATGTTCCCTACGTCATTACCGCCGGCGCCTTGACGGACAGCTACACCCCCTACGACGCTACCGACGACCGGCTCGCCTCATTCTCGTCGGCGGGTCCGACATTCGAAGGTTTTGTGAAACCCGAGCTGGTCGCGCCGGGTGGTCACATGGCCGCCTCGATGCCGAGCGACAGCTACCTGGCCAACATCGATCCCAACTCGATGAGCCCGGGCGAGCAGCTGTTCACGATGTCGGGGACGTCGCAGGCCGCGGCAGTCACCTCGGGCGTCGTTGCACTCATGCTGCAGAGCGATCCAAGCCTCACCCCGGATGCTGTCAAGTGCCGTCTGTTGGCATCGACCCGCCCGGCGGTGACTTCGGGCGGAAGTCTGGCTTACAGCGTTTTCCAACAAGGTGCGGGTCTCATCAATGCACCTGCAGCGGTGAATAGCGCCGCCACGAACTGCGCGAACCAGGGGCTCGATATCAACGCCGATCTGGCCGGTACACGGCACTTCGGCGGGCCAGCCAATCAGGACGCGAACGGCAACTACTACATCATGGACCTCGCGGGCGGCTCGACCTCGGCAAGTCCGCTCGCAGGGGATGGCTATACGTGGTCCCAAGGATATCCCTGGGGTCAGGGCTATACGTGGTCTGAGGGTTATACCTGGTCTCAGGGTTACACCTGGGCGAAGGGCTACCCCTGGACGCAGGGAGCTACCTGGACGCAGGGCTATACGTGGGCCAAATGTTACACGTGGGCCAAGAATCTGCCGTGGTGGACCGACTCTCAGGGGGCAGCGGGAACGTCACCGGCTTCCATCGTGTCCTGGGTTCCAAACCAATAGTGACAGCCTGCCGTGCCCACCTGAGTGCCGCGCTGCTGTGGTGGTTGGGATTCGTCGCGCCCACAGCGGCATCTGAATCGTTTCCGCTCGTCCTCGAGCACCTCACCACCGCAGACGGCCTGCCACAGGGCACCGTTTGGGCGACTCTGCAGGACTCGCAGGGATTCGTATGGCTCGCGACCGAAGACGGTCTCGTGCGCTACGACGGTCATGAGCTGGTCCGCTACGCCCGCTTGCCAACCACCCCCGGCGGCCTGTCCGGGAACTTCATCTTTCAGATGATCGAAGACGCGCAACGTGATCTGTGGATCGCGGTCAAGGACGGAGGGGTCGCGCACTGGCACCGGGACACCAACAGCTTCACCGTCATTCGGCACAGCGATGCCGATCCGCGGTCCCTGGCGAGCGATGCGGTACGCGCCCTGGTGTTGGACGCGCGTGGCCGGGTCTGGATCGGAACCAGCGATGCGGGAATCGACATTCTGGAGCCTGCGACCGGCAGGATCGAACACCTGCGGCACGCTGCCGACAATCCCGACTCCCTGGTCAGCGACCAGATCCTGACCCTGACATTCGATCGCTCCGGGACCCTCTGGGCTGGCACCGAACAGGGGCTCGACCGGTTGTCCCGCGTCGCGCCGCCGGCGCTTCTCGGGATTACCTCCGCTGCGCTCCGGTCGCCCCGCCTCGCGCCGCCGGCGCTTCACGGGATTCCCTCCCTTGCGCATCGGTCGCAGCCGCAACAGCGGGCATTCACACATATCCTTCACGAGAAGGGCAATCCCGCCTCTCTGAGCGGCGACGAGGTCTCGCGGGTCATCGAGGATCGAGACGGCTTTCTGTGGGTGGGCACGTTCGATGGCGGGCTCAATCACCTGGACCGGAACGGCCGGGTCGTCGAGAGCTTCCGTCACAACCCGCATGATCCGGACTCGCTGGCCGATGACGACGTGCGGGCTGTGCTCGAGGACCCTTCGGGACGTCTTTGGATAGGGACTGCGGACGGGCTGGACCTGTTGGACCGCGCTTCGGGCCGGTTCAGTCACCATCGGCACGACGCCGCCGACGCGGAATCACTGCGCGACTCGTTCATCATGTCCCTCTACACCGACGCCACTGGTTTGATGTGGATAGGCACGCGCGCGGCCGGAGTCAGCCGATGGAATCCTCGCAGTTGGGAGCTCGGCGGCTATCGGCCCGAGTGGCTGCGGAACAGGCAGGTCACCGCAATTGCCGACGGGCCCGGCAACAAGGTCTGGGTTGGAACACTGGGCGGCGGTTTATTCCTGTTCGATCCGGATACTGGCGCGGCGGTGGCGGTGGACACCCTGACGGGGCACTCCAACTCCCTAGGTGATTCGCGAGTGATGTCGCTACTCCAGGATCCTCGGGGAAACCTGTGGATCGGGACGATGGCGAATGGAGTGAAGAAGCTCGGTGCGGATGGCCGGTTGCAGTCGATACCGGTCAGGCCTGGGGATCCCCGCAGCCTGAGCGCGGC
The DNA here is from genome assembly GCA_028293725.1 of Gammaproteobacteria bacterium. The sequence continues at coordinate 25,813 of JAQGOE010000022.1, forward strand.
GGGCATCATGACAATTCTCGAGACGCGCACCGGACAACTGTGGATCGGTACACATGGCGGCGGTGTCAATGTTCTCGACCCGTCGACGGGCCTGGTGCGTCAGCTACCCGTCGGCGCCGGGGCGTTTAGCGCTGCCAGCGTCAGTGCGATTGCCGAGGATCGAAGCGGCAACCTGTGGGTTGGCACCGACGGGGGAGGGCTCGATCTGGTGCGCGCCGATGGAACGGTTGCGAGGGTGTTTCGGCACGACCCCGACAACCCCGCCACACTGTCGGCCAACACGGTCTATTCGCTGGCGATCGACGCTCAGGATCGAATCTGGGTCGGTACGGACGGCGGCGGCCTCGTCCGCGTGGTTGGTTCAGCCGGCTCGCCGGATTCGATCCGCTTCCAGACAGTGTCGCGCGAGCAGGGGCTCTCGAGCGACACGATCTATGGAGTCGTGGTCGACGCCGGCCACATCTGGCTCAGCGGGACGGCGGGATTGATGCGCTACGAGCCTCGAGCCGGGACCCTCGAGACTTTTCACCGGGAGAACGGCCTGCAGGGCGAGGAATTCGACTACGGGGCCTACATCCGGCTGCGCGACGGTCGCCTGTGCTTTGGCGGCCCGGGCGGATTCAATCTCTTCGATCCGTCACATCTGACGCAGACCACTCGTGTGCCGCGGTTGGTTCTGACACGGGTCGAAGTCATGGGCGTGCCGGCCCGCGATCAGGCGCCGTATTGGCTCCTCGACCGGGTGTCCCTCGGCTATCGCGACAACATCGTGTCGCTCGACTTCGGCGTGCTGGACTTCACTTCCCCGCGCCGCAATCGACTCGCTTACCGGATGGTGGGATTGACCGATCGCTGGATCGATATCGGCACTCAACACCGGATCACGTTGACCAATCTCGATGCCGGCGATCACCTCCTCGAGGTTCGAGCCGCCAACTCAGACTCAGTCTGGTCCCGGGAACCGCTGCGCCTTCGAGTGCACAGAGACACGTCGCCCTGGAGGTCCGGCTGGGCCTACGGGGCTTACGCGCTCGCTGCGCTTGGCTTGATTGCCTACCGCGCGCGCCTGCAGCGGACCCGATTCGAGCGCGTCGTCCAGGAGCAGCAGCGCCTGGAATCGGAGGTCGCCCTGCGAACCCGCGAGTTGGTTGAGACCAATCGCCAGCTCGAGGAGGCTGCGCGGGCGAAAAGCGATTTCCTCGACCGGATGAGTCATGAGCTGCGTACGCCGATGAACGGCGTCGTGGGGATCACGGAGCTGCTCGCGCGTACCCATCTTTCATCAACACAGGCGCGCCTCACAGAGACCATCCACTCATCGGCAAAGGTGCTGCTGCAAATCGTCAACGACCTTCTCGACCTGTCCAAGGTCAACGCAGGCAAGATCGTCCTCGAAGAGCTGCCGGTTGAGCCCGGACGCATACTGGAGGAATGCGCGAGTCTGTTCGCAGGCGCCGCTGAGTCCAAGGGCATCGATCTGATCACCTGTCCGCCGGTGCGCAAACCCGGCAATCTCTATGGCGATCCCCTGCGAGTGCGGCAGATCCTGATGAATCTGGTCGGCAATGCGGTCAAGTTCACCTCGCGTGGAACGATTGTTGTCCGCGCCGACGTCGAAGCGGGCGATGCGCAGTCCGCAACGGTCCATTTCTGCGTATCCGACACGGGAATCGGGATGGATTCCGCCACGATCGCCAGGATCTTCCAACCCTTCACCCAGGCGGACGAATCGACGAGCCGGCGTTTCGGCGGCAGCGGCCTGGGACTGGCCATCTGTCGCGAGCTTGCGGGTCTGATGAAAGGCTCAATCAGTGTCGAAAGCCAGCCTCAGGTCGGGTCCACATTCCGCCTCACTTTGCCGTTGAAGGTCGGGGCGGAGCAGCCATCGCGGGAGCCGGCGCCTCTGCCTTCGCGGCGCGTATGGATCATGACTCGAAGGCAGGCGCTTGCGGAATCCCTGGCGCGCCACATGTCAGCTTTCGGCCTGACGCCCGTGTGTATTGATGGCGAGGAACCGCCTCCGGTCGGCAGCCAGGACGATGTGATTATCGTAGATGCCGACGGTGAGCCCAAACTGCTCGATACGCGAGCCCAGATCGCACCCCATGCCGCACTCGTCGTTGTTGCCTCGTCGGCTGCAGTACAGGCTGAGCATCTCGAGCGTCGCGTGCCGCCCGAAGCCATCGTTCTCAAGCCGGTCCAGCGCGAGGCCCTGTATGAGGCGCTGGTGGTCGCCACCGCAGCGGTGCCCTCCGCGCCCGATGTCGCAGCCATACTTAAAGCGGGCGAACCGAATCTCGGCGGCCATGTTCTCCTGGTCGAAGACGCGCCCGTCAATGCAGAGGTTGCTCAAGGCTATCTGGCCGTTCTCGGATGCACTTCCGTATGGGTCAACGACGGACCGGAAGCTATTGCACGCAACGCCGCGGAGCACTTCGATCTCATACTGATGGATCTGAGCATGCCGGGAATGGACGGGTTCGCGACGACGGCGCTGATTCGCGAGCAGGCTGGAGCGGCCGGCCGCATCCCCATTGTCGCGCTCACGGCACACGATGCCGTCAGTTATCGCGACACATGCCTGGCTGCGGGTATGGACGACATGCTCACTAAACCGTGTACTCTGGAAGAGTATGAACAGGTCCTGCGCCGCTTGATTCCACGCGCCGCTCAGGAGCGGCCCAGCTCCGCGAGAAGTGTTGGATGAGCTGCCTGCAGTCCTCCGAGCAAATCCCGGGCTCGTGCGAGATCGCCCTCGACACAGTGCCGTTCGATCCTGCCAACTTCGCGCGCGAAAGCCACAGTACCGACACTGCCGGCAATCGATTTCAACTTGTGGCAAATGGCGGCGGCCTGTCCGGCAGCGGACATCTGCAGCGCGGTTTGCAGCTGCGCCAGGGCCTCGGCCGAGTTGATCTCAAAGAGGCCGACCAGCTTCACAAAGAGATTGGCCGATCCACGGGCCGGCAGGCGCCGCAGTTCCTCGACCACACTTCGATCGATCTGGGTGAGCGAATCATCCATGACGCCCATTGAACCCGAGACTCACCCCGATAGGAAGGCCGCACCTGTGAAGGGCGTCGTACGCTCGGGCCCCGAGGCGGTCCCGACAGCCCGCGAGCCGACGACCGTGGGCGGGATCAGCTCGTCTCGATAGAGATCTCCGGAGCCCTGCAGGCATCCCAGGGCCAGGAGAATGTCGCGCTGCGCTGGTTCATCAACACTGGCTGCAATCGGTGTCAGGGCGTACGTCTTCGCAATGGCGAGCCCCGCACGGCACAGGTTGCGGGCATTGGGATCGCTCTGCATTGCTTTCACCCAGCCGCGATTGAGCTGCAATCCATGCATCGGCGCGCAGGCCAGCCAATCGAGCGGCCAATACCCCCGACCGAGGTCGTCCACTACGAGTTGCACTCCGCGTGCGGCGAGGGAGTTGAAGTCAGACGCAGCTCGCGAGAAGCAGGCTTGCATGGAAATCCGCAATTCCAAGCGCTCCGCGGGTATGGCCGAATCGGCCAGGAAACGCTCGATGTCACCGATGAAATCCGGGTGCAGGATGTGATGCTTAGGAGCGCCGAAGGATATCCGCACACCCTTGCGCCACTGTGGTGTAAAGGCGGCGAAGTCTGTCTGCAGCCGTTGCAGCGCCGCGCGCGTCAGATCCGCTGCCCGGCCTGTTATTTCCGCCAGGCGCACGAGCTCCAAAGGGTGAATCTCACCATACTGCGGGTGCCGCCAACGCAGATAGCCCACTCTTGCCACCAGGCGGCCCGTTGCCAGGTCGTGACGACTTACGTATCGCAGGCCGATCTGCGCCTTCGCGATGGCCTCCTGCAACTCATGGGCAATATCCGGCCGTGCCCCGGTCCCGAGTCGCGGATGCTCGTGACGGAAGCCGGCGCTCGCGGATTCAGTTCGCCGCGCTTCGGCCTTCGTGACCATGAGCGTGCCCTCTCGCTGATTAGAGGGGGACTGTAGTGCCGCGGGAGGTCCAAACGGTGACGTGGATCAGGGGAAAAATGTGCACGCTGCCGGTAATGCCGTTCTCATTACATGCAATTTGAATGAAATCTTATGTGAACTGACCGTCCGAGGTGCGGACGGAATCCCAGCACCGTCCGTGTCCCGCGTTGTCAGGCTCGGAGATCGCGCAGATGCGCGTTGGCACGTGCCAGGTAGTCGGTGAGCAGATCGTTCGACTTCGAAGTCAGCGAGACAAAGTCGCGTCGCGCATCGCTCTCATCCGGAATCCGTACGAGGTAGTTGCGGGCCACGAGTTGGTTTATCCGCCGCAGCAAGGTCGTCGTGGACGCTCCGCTGCTGGCTGCGATTGTCAGGTCGGATACCGACATTCGCTGTTGCAGCCGTTCGGCGCGCAGCAGCTCGAGAAGCAGACCCCACTCGACATCGTCCAGCGAGTGATGCGCGTACAGATCGCGCAAACGGCGCAATTGTTCGATGGTGTCGAGCACGGCGAGCAGCGCCGCCGGCTCTTCCACGGCCTGCCGGTCCACGGCGGGTTCGCTGTCCGCCGGGTGGCCGATGGCCTTTTCGTCGTTGACCTGCGGGGCGGCGGGCGCAGGTGCCGGAGTGTCGACAGGCGCCACGTCATGAGCGTCGGCAAGACTCCGCAACCTTCCCGCCAACTCCTCCGCCTGCCGCACCAGTTGATCGATTTGCGGTGAGCGCGTCGTGCCAACAGTACGATCCGTTCGTGACCGCGACAGGGCGTGTGCAACGGCTTCGATCAGCTCGGCCGGACGGACCGGCTTGAGAAGGAAATCCTCCGCGCCTAACCGCAGCGCATCGATTGCAGACTCGACCGAGGGCTGGGCGGTGAGCAGCAGCACCGGTGGCGGGGCCCGGCCAAGCCGTAGCCCGTGCAGCCGGTTGATGAATTGCAGGCCCGTCAATCCCGGCATGTAGACATCGCTCAACACCAGGCCGATCTCCTGGCGCGAGGCCACCTGTGACAGCGCTGCCTGCGGGTCCGTCTGTATATGGCAGGTATATCCGGCGTGCGAAAGGATGCCCTCGAGAAGAACGAGCATGGCCGGGTCGTCATCGAGGAGGAGCACTTCGGCCATGATATCTATGGGCAAATACAGCGACGCTGGGTTGCAGGCGATAGGAGGCGCAACCGGATCTAGTGTGATACATCTTCGATCGCACTGCGAGCGCATGGGCGCGAATTCCGGCTTCAGGAACCGGGTCACGTATCCCGATTTTGGGGCTCAGGGCGCCGGTGCAATGTCCAATAT